>DYTF01000051.1:2029-10999 GCA_020726105.1 Sulfurovum sp.
GTGGATACTCGTATGCTTGAGCAGAGTTTCAATACATCATATGTGTCGGTTCAAGGATTGAAAACATTTTTTATCCTTTATGTTTTGCTTGTTTCAATACATCATATGTGTCGGTTCAAGAAAGATATCAAGCCCTCTAAATCTAAGCTTTTTAGGGTTTCAATACATCATATGTGTCGGTTCAAGTAGCGAAAGCTTTGGGGCTTAGTGTAGAGGATTTGAGTTTCAATACATCATATGTGTCGGTTCAAGTTCTGGAAAGTCGTCGAGTTCATTAAAAAGCTCTATAGTTTCAATACATCATATGTGTCGGTTCAAGCTTAACAGATTCGTAAAAGTATCACAAATTAATGTTATGTTTCAATACATCATATGTGTCGGTTCAAGCTTTTGGGGTTATATAATGGGGCTAAGAGTGCGTTGTTTCAATACATCATATGTGTCGGTTCAAGACAACTCTTGATGTAAGTCCAATTGAATCTTTGGCGTTTCAATACATCATATGTGTCGGTTCAAGTATTTACTTAACTATTTCCATAATGGGTTCATCACGTTTCAATACATCATATGTGTCGGTTCAAGAAATTTAGACATATTTTAGAGGTTAAGAATATAGAGGTTTCAATACATCATATGTGTCGGTTCAAGATACAAGGAGTTTATAGACTCCTTACAGGAGATGAACGTTTCAATACATCATATGTGTCGGTTCAAGCGGTGTTCCTCAAACCGTAAAATTTATCAATGAGAGTTTCAATACATCATATGTGTCGGTTCAAGAAATATCAATAGTTGTTTTTCAAAAATTGTAATAGAGTTTCAATACATCATATGTGTCGGTTCAAGTGGTCGCCCCTTAGCCCTTTTCACATCTATTTGGATTTCAATACATCATATGTGTCGGTTCAAGCATGAAAACATTAGTATTTTAAAGAGGGAGTGGAGAATTTCAATACATCATATGTGTCGGTTCAAGAAAGATTTTAGCTGGATGTTTGATTGCTATAAGGGATTTCAATACATCATATGTGTCGGTTCAAGTCGTAAGTCAAATCGTAAAGTTTGTTGAAAACAAGCTATTTCAATACATCATATGTGTCGGTTCAAGATAAGCTTCCTTTGCGTTAAAATCTCCACCTGTCGAATTTCAATACATCATATGTGTCGGTTCAAGTTGAAAACAAGCTTGATGATGAGCTAAACAACGAATTTCAATACATCATATGTGTCGGTTCAAGCTTTTGTGTTGGGTGCCTTAAAAGGCACTAGAACATATGAATTTCAATACATCATATGTGTCGGTTCAAGCAAAATCTGATTTTGAATCAATAGACTTTAGTATTTCAATACATCATATGTGTCGGTTCAAGAAATCCGAGGCAAGAGATATGTATAATAATGTCTCTTATTTCAATACATCATATGTGTCGGTTCAAGTAACGGGGGCATTCAAAATTCAAGGATGGGTTAACCAATTTCAATACATCATATGTGTCGGTTCAAGGATGCTTGTTGCGTTTCTATTTTTCTTCTTTTTTGTGATTTCAATACATCATATGTGTCGGTTCAAGTGAAGCCCTGGTATCAAATCCTCATCAACCCATTTTATTTCAATACATCATATGTGTCGGTTCAAGTTATAAAAACTCTGGTCATCTAGTATTGCACTATGATTTCAATACATCATATGTGTCGGTTCAAGCTCCCTCACTATGCCCACGCCCTCTATCAAAATATATTTCAATACATCATATGTGTCGGTTCAAGTACAAAAACAAAGGAGAAAAGATGACACAGACAACAATTTCAATACATCATATGTGTCGGTTCAAGCATAGGAGAGAGTGTTTTCACTTAAGGGTTTTTTGCTATTTCAATACATCATATGTGTCGGTTCAAGAGCTGTACTCTTCCCAGTTCCACCTTTTGCAATAGGCAATTTCAATACATCATATGTGTCGGTTCAAGGTAACAATAAAGACCGTAGAGGTCTATAAAGTACAAAAATTTCAATACATCATATGTGTCGGTTCAAGAGAATTCTACCACCAACGCTCTTGTAGCTTCCACAGATTTCAATACATCATATGTGTCGGTTCAAGCTTACGCCCTCAACCCCATCACTCACAAGTTTTTATTTCAATACATCATATGTGTCGGTTCAAGCTCTACAAGAGTTGAAGAGATGATAACCACTGCTAAATTTCAATACATCATATGTGTCGGTTCAAGAGCTGTACTCTTCCCAGTTCCACCTTTTGCAATAGGCAATTTCAATACATCATATGTGTCGGTTCAAGGTAACAATAAAGACCGTAGAGGTCTATAAAGTACAAAAATTTCAATACATCATATGTGTCGGTTCAAGAGAATTCTACCACCAACGCTCTTGTAGCTTCCACAGATTTCAATACATCATATGTGTCGGTTCAAGCTTACGCCCTCAACCCCATCACTCACAAGTTTTTATTTCAATACATCATATGTGTCGGTTCAAGCTCTACAAGAGTTGAAGAGATGATAACCACTGCTAAATTTCAATACATCATATGTGTCGGTTCAAGTACAAATGTCTCAAAATCCGAGGCAAGAGATATGTAATTTCAATACATCATATGTGTCGGTTCAAGTAGAAGTTAAAAATGGGAAAATCACATACACGGGAATTTCAATACATCATATGTGTCGGTTCAAGTGGTCATTGGCACAACTAAGTCGGCTGGCGAGGGGAGTTTCAATACATCATATGTGTCGGTTCAAGCAAAAAAACTAAAGGGATTATACCCCTCTATGTTTGATTTCAATACATCATATGTGTCGGTTCAAGAGAAGTTCAAAAAGGTTTTTTAGACGCCTTAGGAAATTTCAATACATCATATGTGTCGGTTCAAGAAAAAAAAATGGTGCAAACATACGAAGCTTTCGAGGATTTCAATACATCATATGTGTCGGTTCAAGAGCTTTACAACACCGAGGTACAAAGAGATATTATAATTTCAATACATCATATGTGTCGGTTCAAGTGGAATATCCTCTAAATACCTATTAAATGGCTCTTATTTCAATACATCATATGTGTCGGTTCAAGCTTATTATTATTACAGGCGTCCGATATCTCAGCCTATTTCAATACATCATATGTGTCGGTTCAAGATCAAATAAATCAAAAAGGAAATCAAAAAAAATGTTATTTCAATACATCATATGTGTCGGTTCAAGCTGGTTTAGCCAATCCTAAAAGATATGCTATTTTTGCATTTCAATACATCATATGTGTCGGTTCAAGAATGGAATTTATTCACAAACAGGTGCTAGTGTAAAGGATTTCAATACATCATATGTGTCGGTTCAAGAAGTATATTATAGATGGTGCATTAGTTGGTGGACCAAATTTCAATACATCATATGTGTCGGTTCAAGACAAAATAAGATAGTTGTTTTTGAATTATATATAAAATTTCAATACATCATATGTGTCGGTTCAAGCTAAGTGCAATTGTAACATCTTTAACCTTAAAGTAATTTCAATACATCATATGTGTCGGTTCAAGAAGTTTACACACCCTCTAATCTTATTCTACGCAAATTTCAATACATCATATGTGTCGGTTCAAGTATTTAAAAAATCTCTTGGAATATAAACTATCATGATTTCAATACATCATATGTGTCGGTTCAAGTAATAAGATTAATCCCATAAGGCAAAACAATCAAAGATTTCAATACATCATATGTGTCGGTTCAAGTCCAAAATTTCCAAATTTTGTTAATCCTTTATTTTTATTTCAATACATCATATGTGTCGGTTCAAGACCTTTTTTTATTTTATTATAACATAAAAGAGACAGATTTCAATACATCATATGTGTCGGTTCAAGTCCGAGGACTAAATTTTTATTTTTTTAATAATTAATTTCAATACATCATATGTGTCGGTTCAAGAATATTTTTTTTCTCTAAGCATTAATTTCCAAATTATTTCAATACATCATATGTGTCGGTTCAAGAGGCTATATTAGTACTAGTTAATGTATAAAAGCGTTATTTCAATACATCATATGTGTCGGTTCAAGTAAACTGAACAACTAGGACTAGCCCCAGTAGGTTCAATTTCAATACATCATATGTGTCGGTTCAAGTTAATACAGTATAATTACAAAATAAAGGATTAAAAAATTTCAATACATCATATGTGTCGGTTCAAGACTAGGGTGTTCTTACACCAAAGAGGATAAACTTAGATTTCAATACATCATATGTGTCGGTTCAAGGTTGTAGAAGCCTTTTTCTGGGGCGAAACAGCCGAGATTTCAATACATCATATGTGTCGGTTCAAGCCCCTGCAGTTGCTGTATCACCCATCAAAATAGCATTTCAATACATCATATGTGTCGGTTCAAGTAATGCACTTAAAAAAATTGAGAGTGCTAGTAGTGTAGATTTCAATACATCATATGTGTCGGTTCAAGACGCTACCAAAACGGCACAATGTCGAGAAAATATAGGATTTCAATACATCATATGTGTCGGTTCAAGGGCATAAGAGTCGCCGTGAACATGGGGGTGATGTTGATTTCAATACATCATATGTGTCGGTTCAAGTTACCAATTTCATTTTTTACGCCTTAATCGCAAAATTTCAATACATCATATGTGTCGGTTCAAGAAAAAAAGCAGTCTCACCACCTTGTTCAGGTCGAAATTTCAATACATCATATGTGTCGGTTCAAGAGAGAATCATCATCTAAAATCTTCCACCCTTGCCAATTTCAATACATCATATGTGTCGGTTCAAGCCGAAATGACTTTAAACTTACAAACCTCTTAACCCCATTTCAATACATCATATGTGTCGGTTCAAGTTTACAGACGCTGTTAAAACCACAAATAGAAAACTATTTCAATACATCATATGTGTCGGTTCAAGGACAAATCCGCTTGTAATTGAAACAGCTTTGGCACATTTCAATACATCATATGTGTCGGTTCAAGTCTTACGCCCACTATCTAACAAAGAAAAATTTGAGAATTTCAATACATCATATGTGTCGGTTCAAGTATAGTAAGATAGTTCACAAAATGCTAGTTCACAAATTTCAATACATCATATGTGTCGGTTCAAGCCATTTGTGCCGTCTCCAAACGCCATTTTTAAAGCTATTTCAATACATCATATGTGTCGGTTCAAGGCCGATATCGAAAAGCGTATAGGGGCTAGAGAAGAATTTCAATACATCATATGTGTCGGTTCAAGAATGTCGGAATGTAATATAGTATTATCTTTGACAGATTTCAATACATCATATGTGTCGGTTCAAGAATATCCAATTTACCACGGATAGGATGACATTCAGATTTCAATACATCATATGTGTCGGTTCAAGCTCATCATCTTTTATAGGGACTCCAAAGTCATCTCTATTTCAATACATCATATGTGTCGGTTCAAGTTTTGAGATAGACGAGGGCTACTACACCTTCTTCTAATTTCAATACATCATATGTGTCGGTTCAAGAAATTTTATACAAAAGGTTGCAAAAATATGGCTAAATTTCAATACATCATATGTGTCGGTTCAAGGGTTAATAATTTTTGTATCCATATCATCGCTATCAAATTTCAATACATCATATGTGTCGGTTCAAGCAATCGCAGAAAATATATCATCATCACTTGGCACAATTTCAATACATCATATGTGTCGGTTCAAGCCTGCCGAAAGTCTTTAACCTCTATTAATGGAAACTTATTTCAATACATCATATGTGTCGGTTCAAGCAACCTTTTGTATAAAATTTGTAGTACCTACCCTTATTTCAATACATCATATGTGTCGGTTCAAGTTATAAACCACAAGCTTTATGTATTGCAAAATGTAATTTCAATACATCATATGTGTCGGTTCAAGCTATGTGTTGTAGCTTAGTATCACCAAGAAGATAGAGATTTCAATACATCATATGTGTCGGTTCAAGAGGTTGTTATATATCATTTTATCATCTCTGATAGTATTTCAATACATCATATGTGTCGGTTCAAGAAAGCAAGAGCCTAAAAATCATAAAGCTCTTGCAGTATTTCAATACATCATATGTGTCGGTTCAAGTAGCGTTTTTAGTTATCTTTAAAACGAAAACCATAGATTTCAATACATCATATGTGTCGGTTCAAGCAAAAATAATGCTTATTTTATAGAATCTTTAGCAAAATTTCAATACATCATATGTGTCGGTTCAAGGTGTTCAAAAAGTCCTTTTTGTATATGTATATCATAATTTCAATACATCATATGTGTCGGTTCAAGCCTCTTCTTTTATGTTGAAAACAAGAGCAGATAAATTTCAATACATCATATGTGTCGGTTCAAGATATGTTTATCAATCATATCCACAATATAATCATGTGATTTCAATACATCATATGTGTCGGTTCAAGAAAGTAGGGTAGCTAAATACCCTACTCCGATAAAATATTTCAATACATCATATGTGTCGGTTCAAGAAATCCAAGCTGACAGGTCTTCTACAATCTATACAAATTTCAATACATCATATGTGTCGGTTCAAGCATCGTATCCATAATATTATTATTGTACTTAGTAGATTTCAATACATCATATGTGTCGGTTCAAGATGTCAAGAGCATATAGAAAAGAATATGACAAAACAATTTCAATACATCATATGTGTCGGTTCAAGGCAATATACATCAGGGAAAGCAAAAAAGGTGATGATTTCAATACATCATATGTGTCGGTTCAAGACAAAATCTCTGTTTTCCCAACTTGAGCAGAACTCATTTCAATACATCATATGTGTCGGTTCAAGAAGCGAGAATTTGACCTTTTAATAGAGGAAAAAGCATTTCAATACATCATATGTGTCGGTTCAAGCTTCAAGGGTTCGGCTAAAATTGAACTTTGGAAGATTTCAATACATCATATGTGTCGGTTCAAGATAATCTTTAGGCAATATAGCTCCAGCGTCAGTAGTATTTCAATACATCATATGTGTCGGTTCAAGTTTATAGTTTTAGAAGATTGGCAAAAAAAAGTATTAGATTTCAATACATCATATGTGTCGGTTCAAGAATGATAGAAGAGGATAAAAAAGGGGTTATAAGTAGATTTCAATACATCATATGTGTCGGTTCAAGAATAAAACAAATAAAATAAATAAAAGGACACAAAAAATTTCAATACATCATATGTGTCGGTTCAAGCTCTTCTGTTCATCTCTGTATAGAGTTGGTTTAGAGCATTTCAATACATCATATGTGTCGGTTCAAGTCTAAAAGCATAGGCTTACCGCTATTTGTAAGCCCTATTTCAATACATCATATGTGTCGGTTCAAGTTTCTAAAAGGTGAATGGTCTATTATCCCTTCTTATTTCAATACATCATATGTGTCGGTTCAAGAATTTGGAGGTTATGAGCTAATAACCATATGCGATAATTTCAATACATCATATGTGTCGGTTCAAGTTTGTAAACTTTGCGTGATACTTTTGATTTTTTAAAATTTCAATACATCATATGTGTCGGTTCAAGTTGTTAGGAGTTGCGTGATGAGGCTTGATTTTGACTTATTTCAATACATCATATGTGTCGGTTCAAGTAAAGACTATAACACAACAAAAGAATCAAACAGGTTCATTTCAATACATCATATGTGTCGGTTCAAGTAGAATACTCTTAGAATACAAATATAAAATAAAGCTATTTCAATACATCATATGTGTCGGTTCAAGTGCAAAAAGAGAACTTCAACATGTATTTGTAGATTCATTTCAATACATCATATGTGTCGGTTCAAGTCTCATCAATCTTTTGATGTGGACTTGCAAGAGGTATTTCAATACATCATATGTGTCGGTTCAAGCCTAACTCTTCTTTTACCTTGTCCAGCAATTGCACTATTTCAATACATCATATGTGTCGGTTCAAGGACACGCAAACACATGAATCGGATATGTCATTTTTAAATTTCAATACATCATATGTGTCGGTTCAAGTTTTGATGGAACTTTACCAAAGGTTCAAATCTTTTTATTTCAATACATCATATGTGTCGGTTCAAGAGCTTTTTGATGGTCTCTTTTGGCTCGACAATATATTTCAATACATCATATGTGTCGGTTCAAGGGAATAAGTTTGGAGTCTCTCCAAAGCTTTGATAAGTATTTCAATACATCATATGTGTCGGTTCAAGGCTAAGATTAAATCTTTTTGACAATCTCATCAAAAAATTTCAATACATCATATGTGTCGGTTCAAGCATTTCGGTTTTGGGGTCAAATATGCTTAGTTGCGAATTTCAATACATCATATGTGTCGGTTCAAGATATTGAGATGGAAAATCTCGAGAATCTAGCAGAACATTTCAATACATCATATGTGTCGGTTCAAGTTTTTAAAGCTTTTGAAAAAATGGGTCTTATCACAAAATTTCAATACATCATATGTGTCGGTTCAAGTGCGATGATGATGGTAGTGGCATTTATAAATGCTCTATTTCAATACATCATATGTGTCGGTTCAAGTTTTTAACAATAATAGTTATAGTTTTAATCAAAATTATTTCAATACATCATATGTGTCGGTTCAAGCCTTCATAACCTTTAGGGTTTGTTTTTAAAACCCTGATTTCAATACATCATATGTGTCGGTTCAAGTTCACTATATTGGAAAGAGGGGGCTTCTATCATCTATTTCAATACATCATATGTGTCGGTTCAAGATTATAGGGGTCATAACAAAATGCCTCCATATCATATTTCAATACATCATATGTGTCGGTTCAAGCAAATTGTGTTGCCACTTTCTATTATTATTATTTTATTTCAATACATCATATGTGTCGGTTCAAGATAATTTAGTCAAAAACTAGATTATTTATTCATAATTTCAATACATCATATGTGTCGGTTCAAGAAATAAGGATATAGATAAAATCACTCCTGCAGACAT
>DYTF01000137.1 GCA_020726105.1 Sulfurovum sp.
TGTTTCAATACATCATATGTGTCGGTTCAAGATAATGGCTCATTTTGGCAAAGCAATGTCTTGTCTAGTTTCAATACATCATATGTGTCGGTTCAAGTTTAAAAAAACATTTTTTACCTCTAACAACTTCGGCGTTTCAATACATCATATGTGTCGGTTCAAGTTTGTGCCGTTACCTCCAACTTTTAAATTATACTTTTAGTTTCAATACATCATATGTGTCGGTTCAAGAAACCTGAAGTGCTAAATATTAAACTTCATCGGCTGTTTCAATACATCATATGTGTCGGTTCAAGAGAGCCAACCAAAACGACATTGAAGCCGTATATTAGTTTCAATACATCATATGTGTCGGTTCAAGTCGTAACAGGGAGTCTTGATACAGTCAAAGAAATTTTTGTTTCAATACATCATATGTGTCGGTTCAAGAGCCCCTCTATGGAAGCAACTACCCTCTTTATTAGAGTTTCAATACATCATATGTGTCGGTTCAAGAAGAAAAACAACCCCTACGAGTCTTTAAATTAACCAAGTTTCAATACATCATATGTGTCGGTTCAAGAAAATATGAGCTTTGAAAGACTTTTAAAAGAGTAGTTTCAATACATCATATGTGTCGGTTCAAGTACAAAAGGGGCTATACTTCTTTCTCAAAATGGGGTGTTTCAATACATCATATGTGTCGGTTCAAGTTTTCTTTTAAGTAACTCTTTTTGAGGATATTTATTGTTTCAATACATCATATGTGTCGGTTCAAGGTTTCGAAAACTATAATAACAACTTGTGAAGAGTTGTTTCAATACATCATATGTGTCGGTTCAAGATACTAAAGGTGAAATTGAGAGATATCTATTACCCAAGTTTCAATACATCATATGTGTCGGTTCAAGAACATCTCCTATTTCAAATGGAGTAAAAAAACCTATGTTTCAATACATCATATGTGTCGGTTCAAGTCATCCCCCTTTTTTGATTTTTTAGAAAGGTATGGTTGTTTCAATACATCATATGTGTCGGTTCAAGATCTTGATTTTGTTGAGTATAAAAATGCTTTGGAGAGTTTCAATACATCATATGTGTCGGTTCAAGAGAGATAAAGGAAGATAAAAAAGGAGAGTTATATATGTTTCAATACATCATATGTGTCGGTTCAAGAAAAGATAATACAACCCCTACTCCTTTCGTCGATGCTTGTTTCAATACATCATATGTGTCGGTTCAAGCCATCGCACAAGTAATAGAGTTAGTTAAAGTTATGGCGTTTCAATACATCATATGTGTCGGTTCAAGTTGAAAAGCTCCACCATAGCATTAAACAGATAACTAGTTTCAATACATCATATGTGTCGGTTCAAGGAAGCTTCATTTAAATTTTGATAAGGCGAGAGCCTGTTTCAATACATCATATGTGTCGGTTCAAGCATAATGTATAATCTAACTTCTTTTAGGATATAACTGTTTCAATACATCATATGTGTCGGTTCAAGAAATAGAGCAGAGATAAAAAAAGAAAAATTTATGGTTTCAATACATCATATGTGTCGGTTCAAGGGACTTTATGAGATATATCCGACTCACTATGTTGGGTTTCAATACATCATATGTGTCGGTTCAAGGAGATAATTAATCACATCAAAGCAAATGTTACAAAGTTTCAATACATCATATGTGTCGGTTCAAGGAGCAACTTGTAAGTATATCTGTGAGAAATCCTCATAGTTTCAATACATCATATGTGTCGGTTCAAGCATTTTTGGAACGATGATAATAGAGTCGTTATCTGGTTTCAATACATCATATGTGTCGGTTCAAGGATAAAGATGAGCTTAAAAAGCTTATAAAAGCTTGGTTTCAATACATCATATGTGTCGGTTCAAGTAAAAGCATAGGCTTACCACTATTCGTAAGCCCTGTTTCAATACATCATATGTGTCGGTTCAAG
>DYTF01000138.1 GCA_020726105.1 Sulfurovum sp.
GTCTTAGGAAGGTCAGGCACAAAAACCATGTCATCACAGAGCGCAAGATTTCCTATCTCATTTTGGATGATTGTGTTAATTTCTTTTATCATCTCTACTTCATCTGCTGCATTTTTTAACACCACATAAGCAAAGATGCCTTCTCCTTTAAGTTCATGCGGTTTGCCCACCACTGCCACTGCCGCGACATTGTTGTGTTTTTTGATGGCTGCTTCTACTTCAGCCGTGCCCATACGGTGACCCGATACATTGATGACATCGTCCGTTCTTCCTGTGATGGTGATGTAGCCATTTTCACCGTAGACTGCACCGTCTCCTGTAAAATAAACAGGCCTTCCATCTTTTACGACATCGCCAAAATAAGACTTTCTAAAACGCTCATCATCGCCCCAAACCCCACGAATCTGTGAAGGCCACGGACGCGTAACACACATATAGCCGCCCTCACCCACACCTACTCTCTCCCCTGTAGCAGGATCAAGTATCTCAGCCATGATACCCGGTAAAGGAAGGGTCGCGCATGCTGGTTTGATGGGTGTTGCACCAGGCAGCGGAGAGATGATGTGCCCACCTGTTTCAGTCTGCCAATAGGTATCTACAATGGCACACTTGCTTTGCCCTACTTGCTCATAATACCATCTCCATGCAGGCGGGTCGATAGGCTCTCCGACTGTTCCAAGCACTTTTAGGCTGCTTAGATCATATTTTCTCGGTTCATCCTCTCCCATTTTGTGCAGTACACGGATGGCTGTTGGTGCTGTGTAAAATTGGTTTATTTGATGCTCTTCTACCATTTTCCATGGTCGTCCTGCATCGGGGAATGTAATGACACCTTCAAACATCACCGTCGTAGCCCCCATCGCAAGTGGCCCATACACGATGTAGGTATGCCCTGTTATCCAGCCCACATCGGCGGTACACCAGTGGGTGTCGTTTTCTTTGACATCAAATACCCACTCCATGGTCATCTGTGCCCAGAGGATGTAGCCTGCAGTGTTATGTTGTACTCCTTTTGGTTTACCTGTACTGCCTGAAGTGTAGAGTAAAAAAAGCGGGTCTTCGCTTTCCATAGGTTCAGCTTCACAGATGCTTGATTTATCTTTAATGAGTTCCTTGTACGAGTAGTCGCGTCCTGCTACCCATGTCACCTCTTCATTGTTTCTCTCTACAACCAAGACTTTTTGAACGGGCGTATTGCCTGTGGTTGCAGCATCTACTACGGGTTTTAGCATATACGGTTTTGTCTTTCTGTACGCACCATCAGCGGTGATGACTACTTTTGCTTCTGCGTCCTCTATCCTGTCACGGAGTGCTTCAGATGAAAACCCGCCAAAGACGATGGAGTGAATCGCACCGATGCGTGCACAGGCAAGCATGGCGTACGCCGCCTCTGGAATCATGGGCATATAGATAACAACCCTATCGCCTTTTTTGACCTCAAAATCTTCTTTCAAAAGATTGGCAAACTTGTTGACCTGCTCAAAAAGTTCAAGATAGGTAATGACTTGTTTATCGCCACGGTCACCTTCAAAAATAATAGCTGCTTTGTTTTTACGCGTGCCTAAATGACGGTCGATACATTGATGCGCAACATTGAGTTTACCCCCATCGAACCACTTTACAAAAGGGGCGTTAGACTCATCTAGCACACTATGATATGGCTCAAACCAATCGATCTTTTCATCCGCATAGGCTTTCCAAAAACCCTCATAATTATCTGTCGCTTTTTTGACCAAAGCGTGGTATTCATCCATACTTTTAATTCTTGCATCTTTTGCAAATTCAGGATTTGGTTGATAAATTTCTTCTAACATTGTTCATCCTCATATAAATTTAAGTACCATAGCAGTGTAACTTTAAAGTGAATTTAAACTCTAGCCCAATACTCCTTTGGCTTAGGTCATTTTTGGCGTATCTTGTGAACCTGCTCTCCGAATTTAT
>DYTF01000139.1 GCA_020726105.1 Sulfurovum sp.
CAAAATCCCACACATCATCTTACAAAGCGCAAGAACCTCCAGCGAGTCCATCCCATGTTTTGAGCAATACCCATCTATTACGGCGTACTCCACGCTATAGCGTACACCGTTCATATCGCTTTGGGTTGTGAGAGCGAGCAAGAAGAGATCTGCTATCTCCTGCTCATCCTCGCTCAAGGTTACGCCTCCCCAGACCTCGCCGCGGACTCTTTGCTCTCTTGCCCAAGCGCGGAGGTTTGAGACTTTTTTTTCGCCGCCTCGTTAAATGCGGTGTTTAGTTCGTTTATAACCTCTGTATATGTGATGTTATACTTTTCTATCGCAACCTCTAGCTCCTCTTTGCCAGCCGCGACGATGAGTCCAAACCTCTCTTTTGCTATTTCCTCGACCTCATCGTCAAATCTGCCCGACGCAACGACAAGCCTATCTACCGAGCTTTTAAAAGCGGCTATCTTTGCTTTTATAAGTAGTGCGTTTTTATACAACATTACTTTTTCTATTCCTACCGGAGCCGCTTCCGCCGCCTTGATGGTTAGCTCCAGATTACCCTGCTCCTCCTCTACTTCTAGAGCGTTTTTTTGCAACTGCTCCATCTCCATAGAGGCGGTTTTTACCTTCGCTACTATCTCTTTTTCTTTTATTTTTGATATTCTGCTTATTAGGACTTCATAGATCTCACCGTTGATTTCTATCTCCACATTTGCGTTTGTCGCTATCGCCATCTATTTGCCTTTTATTATGGGTGTAGTTGAGCGTTTAGCTCAGCTACTTGAGCGATTAAAGCCGCGTTTTGAGCGCTTAGCGTTGCGTTTTGGGTTTTTAGCGTTGTGAAGGCTTCCATTATTAGTGGTAGCCCTGTCGTACCCGCTAGACCTAAGACTTTTACCGTCTGCTCCGCCATCTCCGTAGATGCCAGCAGTTCTGCTATTTGTAGAGCTTTTAGCTCCGCTTTTTGCCTATCCATATCGCTCTTAATTTCCGCCGCATGTGACGCTTTTAGCGCCGCTAGTCTTTCTTGTGTTGTCAGCATTTTTTTAGTCCTCCGCTCTTAGTTGATACCCGACTTCTCCATCGGCGCCTTTTCCGGCTTTTCCAGAAAATTTTATCTCTGCCGCTTTGTCGCCTATTAGGCTTAGATCCGTGTCCGGTTTTAGCGATACTTTATGGAGGAAGATTAGGATTTTCTTACCTCTGATGTTTTCACTCTCAAACTTGACTTTACCCTGATATTGTTGCGCCTTGCCAAGGGTCATTTTTGTGACTTTCGTGGCGCCTTGTATACCGTCTACAGGTGGATTATCCACGCCCGTTTCTATCTCCGCCAAAAACGCTTTTGATAGCGTTTGTACATTTACCTGCTTAGTCGTAAAGTCGATGGAATAATCCAGCTTTGTAAGGATTTCATCGAAGACTTGAGGCAACGCCTCCGAATAGTCCATGACCTCATCCGTGCTAGATGTACTTTTGAGGCTGAGGCTCTGTACTAGACACACCTCTTCCCAGTCGCCAGTATCCCTATCCTCAAGATAGAGCTTCCCCCCACCAAAATATATATCATTGGGCAATGCCGCCATATTTTTTTCCTTATATCTGTTTTACGTCGATAATTACGGCATACATAAGAGCCGCGCCGTTGTCGTAGGGCTGTATCTCTACTTTGTTTAGTCTCATCTCAAAATCATCATGCGGGTCAAGTAGCCCGTTTAAAATGTCGTTTATGATAGGGTACGCCTTTGTCGCATCCGCATCTAGCGTCTTAATTGGGACAAATACCCCAAACGCATAGAGCGGTTTGTCTCCTATAGGCGTGATACCTGTGAGCGCCACAAAAGGCGACATAGTTAGCCCCAGCCCAGTGTTACCCCCCGCTAGATTGTCTAGATTTAGGTGTGTTTTTGTAGCCGCTTCGGCTTCGAGTACGCTTTT
>DYTF01000140.1:0-1486 GCA_020726105.1 Sulfurovum sp.
CATCTTCATCTACTATGTGGAGTTTTAATCAACATAAATCAGGATTTCATGCGATAGATAAAGGAATTGGTGATGCTGATGACACTTATTCTTGGGATATAAATTTAAATACTCCTGAGTATGATACAGATAAAGGAAAACCAGTATATGCTGTTGAGGATGGTGTAGTCACTTCAACATATGGAGGTAGTATAAATGGAGGTGGAAGTCATGGTCAATTACTAATAGAACATACAAATGGTATGAAATGGTGGAGTGGATATTTACATCTAAAAAATATTCAAGTTAGTCCTGTTTCTGTTGTAAAAAAAGATACAGTTATTGGTTATATATCAAATACTGGTACAGATAATAATCATTTGCACTTTACAGTATATAAAGGGGAAAACAGTGAAAGACAATTAAAAAGTTTCGATGTGAATTTCCAAAAGAGAAATACTATAATTATATCTCCTCCATCTGGTGATAATATCCTTGGAATAGATGTTAGTGATAGTAATGGTATAGTCAACTGGTCAAATGTTGCATCTGATGGAGTGAAATTTGCTTTTGTTAAATCATCTGAGGGGTATGCAGATGAATCATTTCCAGAAAGTAAAGCATATGATGGACAATTTGTAAATAATATGAAGGGGGCAATTACTAATAATATATTAGTTGGAGCATACCATTTTGCAAGACCAGAATTTAATATAGGTGTAGAGGAAGCTAGGAAGGAGGCAGATTATTTTATTGGTAAGATAAAATCATATTATAAAAATAACAAATTACTTCCACCTGTAATAGATATTGAGACATCATCTGGATATTCAAAGACTGAACTTACAGATTGGTTATTAGCATTTGCACAAAAGATAGAAAATGAATTGGGTATAAAACCTATTTTTTATATGAATGAAAATTATGTTAAAAATAGAGTTGATGGTAGATTGTCTTCATATACATTATGGGAAGCAAAATATAGTAGTATTCAACCATCAACAGGAAGTTGGAGTAAATATACTTATTGGCAATATACTAGTGAAGGAAGTGTTAATGGTGTAAGTGGAAATGTTGATAAAAATATTTTTAATGGTTCTATTGAAGAGTTAAGTCAGCAGTTAATGCTAGTTATTCCAACACCCATAATAAGTTCTATTACACCAGATTATGTAATACAATCAACAGAGGAGATAACCATTACATTAAATGGTGAGAACTTCTTAGAGACATCAGAGATTTATTTGAGTTTCAATGGAAACAATTCAAAAATAGATAAAACAAAAACAACATGGATAAATGCAGAGACATTAAAGTTTACAGTCAAAGCAGGAGCTGTTGGAGCATGGAAATTTGAAGTTAGAAATGGAGATAAAGTTTCTAATGAAGTTGACTTTATGGTGAATGCACCGATAATCTCAAAACCCGTAATAAGTTCTATTACACCAGATCATGTAATACAATCAACAGAGGAGATAACCATTACATTAAATGGTGAGAACTTCTT
>DYTF01000140.1:1586-1840 GCA_020726105.1 Sulfurovum sp.
ATTTGAAGTTAGAAATGGAGATAAAGTTTCTAATGAAGTTGACTTTATGGTGAATAATATTACTTCTATGAGTATAAAAGTAGCAAAAGAGTTTATTCATTTTGAACAAGGAGACGAACATAACCTCTCTATTAATGTAAACCATACTCAAAAGCAAAATTTAGATATTTCAGCACTGGTTTCTAGTGAGACTGAATTGGATAACCCTCTATTAACCTTAACACCAAGTTGGGTTGAGGTTGAACCTATTCCTT
>DYTF01000141.1 GCA_020726105.1 Sulfurovum sp.
CCAAATTGCTCTTTCTTTCTTCTAAATACATTGAACCTTTACCTGTAAGTAGCCACAATTCATTTGTTTTGCAGAATTCCGATATTTTTAGCAAAATACTAGCTTTGGGTTCTGATTTTCCGTTTTCATAATCAATCAATGTAGTTCTTCCGATACTTATGGCTTTTGATAGTTCTTCTAAGCTTAATTTTGCTCTCACTCTTGATTCTTTAATTCTATTATGTAACATTATTTCGTACCTTTTTTACGGAAATTTAAACTATACTCTTGACAAATACAGAAAGCCGTACTATAATTACCTACTTAATGGTTATATTATACCAAAAAGTAGAGAATTTTACGAATTAAATGTGAATTAATCGTAAGAGGATTGGTGATATTTAACATTATTTGGCTGTTCGGTCGCAGTCATGTCATCTTTTTTTGGGTGATAGTAAGAGTTTTGGAAATAAGAGGCAAGATGGACGAGAGGTCTTGTTTCTTTTAGTGGACAACCACGAGGTTGTTCCTACGGCGATTTGGTTTGGTTATAGGCTCGTTTCGACAGGCTCAACGACCAGACTCGGTTGCTCGTTAGTATATTTTTATGGTGCTTACCTATAGTGAGTAGCACGAAGATATATACGAAAAGGAAAGATGATGACAAAGCAAAAACAGAGAGTAGTGGTGAGGGTACAAAAAAAGGAACTCCATGCGAAAGCCCATAAAAGAGCGATGAAAAAGTGGGACAACGCACTTTGGAACAAGAAAATAGATATCTTAGTCGAGCGTCTTGCTTTAATAAGAAGAGAGGATGTTGTTAACTTCATCTAATTCATCCATAAGATGATGGTCTGATGGGAAGTCTATCGTTTGTAGATAATACTTTAATCGGATATAAAACTCTTCTTTTTGTTCAGGAGAAGAGTTTTCAAGAAGATAGTCGGACGCTTTTTTGAAAGCGATGATATATACAGCGAGAGAGAGTTTTGGTGTCATGATATACCTTTTTAAGTAGGGTATCAAAAAATAGATAAAACATAACATAAAAGGGGTTCAAGATGGGTGTTTATAGAGTTGGGTATATGGTCTTGAATGATAGGTTGGAGAAGATGGGCTTTTTTGAGAGAAGAGAGAGGGCGGAAGAGTATGCAAAAGGGCGGTATAGAGTGGTGGCGTTTCCTGTGAGTTTGGATTTTGAGTGAGGTGTGTTTAGGTTGGGCTTCGACAAGCTCAGCCTACTGTTGGTTGTGAGTTTAGGAGTAAGGAGTAAAAAACTCTTTGGTCGTGGGCTTTTTTGCGTGAAACGGATATGTGCGTTACAGTGTTACACTGTTTCATGGGTCTAACAAGTGGCTAGATAATGGGCTTGGTGAGTGAAACGGTAAAAATAAAAAAGTGTGACACGACAACGAAATAATAAGTATAGAAACAAGGAGGGAAGATATGAGTGAGATACAAAAAGCAGATGAGACGAAAGAGATAAGTGAGCTTAGAAAAAGATTTAAGAGTAAAGGGTTTGCGGTGAAGAGCTGGGCTACTGCTTATGGGTTCAATCATGCGATGGTTAGTTTGACGCTAGATGGGAAATTTAGCGGTAAGAATAGGAGTCGTAAAAAGGTATCACGAAAAATCATCACACAATTAAGAGAGGATGGGGTTTATGAGGGTGAGTTTGCTTGGGAGGTGAGTGATGAGAAATTGTGATTTGATATATTTTTTGGAGATTATGCCAAATGCTAGGTGGAGAGATTTTGCTCTTTGGTGTCGGTTTTTAAGGGAGAAAATGGATAGCCACAAGGGCTACCCCTACGGACACCATGA
>DYTF01000142.1 GCA_020726105.1 Sulfurovum sp.
CTCTCAAATTCAAAGGGTAACCACGAGGGTTACCCCTACAGGTGTACCGCCAACCGCATTGCCGATTTAAATATCGGCAAATTATCATAAACCATCAAACTCTCCTTTTCAAAATTCATGGTCGATAAATCGACCAAAAAGAGCAAAGTGACAAAGTGACTATTGTCCTGCCCTCACACAACGAACATAAGAGCTGTTGTCCCTATAGTTGACGCCGGTGTCGCCATCGTAGAAGTCGACGATTCACGCATAGTCGGTGTCGTCCGCACCGCTAGTGGCACTCCAATAGTAGTCCGAGGTATTTGTATTTTGAAAAGCACTATAGATAGCAGGATTATATCTACTGATGTCAACTATGGAGAGGAGTTCATTTTTATTGGGGAGTCTCCAGTCGGTGTAACCACCCAAGGTAAATGCTTCGCAGTGGTCTATTGCCCCTTACCAAGTGAGATATGTCGATGCAGCTGTGGTGTCATCTTGCCATTGCAAACCTGTGGTGTTATCGGTGATTATATCACCACTCTTTGTGAAATCATCATAGTAACTAAATGTTGTATTAGTGTCGTTTGGTTGCCCCATCTGATACAGTGCCTCTATCTCCGACTCATTCAAGGCTCGGTTGTAGATGCGGAGGTCGTCGATTTGACCATAAAAATATTGAGTATCTTCATCTACATGCTCACCAACATTATCTTGCTCCAGTCCAACCCATAAACCATTCTCATCAATTTGAATATCAGAACCATATCCATTATTTAATTCTTGTTTTAAAGTTCCATTTTCATAAATTATAGTTTTATCACCATAAAACTTTATAGTTATTAAACTATATTTATTATGTGTCAATCTTATATTACTTGTAAAAAATGATGAATTATAATAATCTGCATGATAATATAATTCAATATTTGTAGTACTATTTAAGTAAATTAAAAATTCATTATCATTAGTTGTATTTGCCCCTGACAATATTGCTGAACTTTCTTTTTTTGTATTTGCCCAAAATGATATTGAAAACTCATCTTTATTATTCAAAATACTATGATTAATTTTTATTCTTCCATCAACCCCATCAAAACTCCCAGCCTGTCCAATCACTCCATCTGCATAACTCACTCCACCATACGGTGTTCCATGATTTCCATTTCCTGAACTGTCATTTGCATTACCTTCAAACTCGTAGTGGGCTACTAAGCCATTGGTTAGGTTTACTGTTTGACTACCCACCGTAACCGTACGAGTAGCATTCGCTTCATTATTAAAGCTATCTATTGCGGTGTAGGTGATAGTGTATGTCCCTGCTGTGGAGGTATCGACCGTCCCAACTGTATAGACTTCAACATAGTCACCATCCACATCATCGGTAGCCGTAGCCCCTAGCTCTGTATATGTGCCGTTTAGTGCTATGCTTATAGACGCACTACCGTTTAGAGTGATGACGGGTGGGGTGGTGTCGTCTTTTCCTACCTCCATCTCTTTCATGATAATATTTCCACTTGCTGTATAAATCCAAACTTTTACAGGATAAGTTCCTGTTGGGGCGTTTTCATTGAAAAATTTTCCAACTTGAGTTGTTGTATAGTTTCCTGAATTGTCGATTTCCCAAACATATTTTACAACACTGTCATTTGGAGCAAGAGATAAATTTCCTACTTCATAATGATCTTTACCTTCACTTGTACTGCTTGTCATAGGTATATCAAGAGTTTGAATATTTATATCACTGATGTTACGATAAAGCAAAAAATAAAACTTAAAAATATGTTTCAAATT
>DYTF01000143.1 GCA_020726105.1 Sulfurovum sp.
TGGTGAAGATCTCTTTAGCGCTTGAAGATAAAAGCATCGAAGAAAATGAAGTGCTGGGTGCCGTTTTGGCAAAAAGTGAACGGGTGCATTTGGTAGGGCTTCTAAGTGATGGCGGGGTGCATTCACACATGGAACACACCATAGGATTGGCTAAACTGGCAGCAAAACGAGGTAAAAAGGTATTTTTGCATCTCATTACCGACGGCAGAGATGTGAGTCCGACTTCCGCTAAAATGTATGTAGAACAGATGGAAGCCATCTGTGACGCAACACTCTCTATCGCCACCGTGGGCGGAAGATTTTTTACGATGGATAGAGACAACCGTTGGGAGAGAGTAGAAAAAGGCTATCGTGCCATCGCTGAGGCTAGCCCTTTAACTGCTTTGACTCCTCTTGCTTATGTGGAGCAGAGTTACGCCAAAAAAGAGACCGATGAGTTTATAGAACCTGTTGCTTTTGACGGTTATGAGGGGCTTCAAGAGGGTGATGCGGTCATCATGACGAACTTTCGTTCAGACAGAGCAAGGGAGATTACCGCAGCACTCGGGGATGAGACATTTAGTGCGTTTAAGAGAAGGCATATCCCCTTGCATATCACAACTATGACGCAGTATGACGCAAGTTTTTCCTATCCGATTTTGTTTCCAAAAGTAGCACCCAAACATACTTTAGCAGAAGTCATCAGTGAAGCAGGACTTAGACAGCTTCATACGGCTGAGACAGAGAAGTACGCACATGTGACTTTTTTTCTCAATGGTGGCACTGAAACACCGATGTTAGGTGAGAGTAGGGTGCTTGTACCCAGTCCTGATGTGAAAACCTATGATATGAAGCCCGAAATGTCTGCACGCGAGGTAGGCGATGCTGTGCTTAGGGCCATGGATGAAGCCTATGATTTTGTGGTGGTGAACTTCGCCAATGGCGACATGGTAGGGCACACAGGAAACTATGAAGCAGCGTGTGAAGCAGTGTTCGCGGTCGATACGCAGTTGGGTCGCATCATCACTCAAGCCAAAGAAGAGGGGTACGCTCTTGTGCTTACTTCAGACCATGGTAACTGTGAAGAGATGAAAGATGCACAAGGACACACACTCACCAATCATACCGTAGGAGAAGTGTGGTGTTTCGTCTTGGCTGAGGGCGTGACGACACTCAAAGAAGGGCGCGGCTTGAACAATGTCGCACCTACAGTACTTAAGTTAATGGGACTTACTATACCAGAAGAGATGGATAAACCGCTTTTTTGAGTGTTTCTTTGTGTTATTTTGAGTATGCTATCATAAGAAAAGTGCATTAAAGTGATGTCCACTATAGATGAAAAGGAAAAAGATGAAATTTACAGGTTCAAATGTGTTGGTTACGGGTGCGAGCAGAGGCATTGGCGCACAGATAGCAAAAAGTCTGGCCGAGATGGGGCTTAAAGTATGGATAAACTTTCGTTCAGGTGAAGCAGAAGCCCTTGCGGTGAAAGCTGACATCGTGGCTTGTGGTGGAAAGGCTGAGGTGATTGGCTTTGATGTGAGCAATGAAGAGGCGTTTGTGGATGCGGTGAAGCAGATTGTAGAGTGTGACGGTGAGTTGGCGTACCTTGTTAACAATGCAGGCATCACCAACGACAAACTCGCCATGCGCATGAAAACAGAAGAGTTCATGTCTGTGATAGAAGCAAATTTAAAATCTACTTTTATAGGGTGTCGTGAAGCAGTGAAAGTGATGAGTAAAAAACGCTTTGGCTCTGTGGTCAATATCGCGTCCATCG
>DYTF01000144.1 GCA_020726105.1 Sulfurovum sp.
TTAAATGCGACCACTCAAACTGATGCAGTTGCAAAAAGAAATGCTTTTGGAAGTCGAAGAATAACTTTGGTCAAGAATGGTGGCATTATAAATGGTGTAGTTTATGATGGTGCTGGACTTGCTGGATGTTTGCGAGTTGCTATGGATGGAGAGAGTGATATCGGATGGAGTAAGTCTATTTCAAATTGTACTCTACCTATAAGTGCGGTTGTTAGTCCTACTGATTTTTATCCAGGGATGTTAGATGATACTGATACACTTACAAATAGTCGAATCATGTCAATCATCTTTTATAAGGGATTCAGAACATGGGAATATGGAACTTGTGATGTAGATGCGGTTTGGCAAGATGCAAGAAGAGTTAGGATTTTCGACAAACTTGCTGAAACGGTAAGAGATGGGATATTTTTCGCTATTGATAAGGGGATAAATGAGCTTACTAGAGCTAAAAAATCTATCCGAGAATTTATGGCTGATATGAGTGGTGCTGGGGTTATCCTTGGATTTGAGGTTATGATTGATGAGAAAAGGACAACGGCTACGGCTATCACGAATGGAGAATTTTACTTTATCGTTGACGCTCAAGAGATGCCTAGTCCTAGACTTATAAAGGTTACTTTCAATAGAGTTGATAGATTTAGTGGTCTATTATTTGAAGTTATGGCAAATGCCTAAAAAAAGGGGAGTAGATGAGCAGAAGAATGGTTGAGATAGTTGCTGACTTTAATGTTTTTATCATGGGAATCGGTCAAATAGGGACGGCTACAAAGATAAAAGTACCTGAAGTTAAGCAACACAAAGAGACGCATACAAGTGCAACAGGTGACTATGAAATCAGTATTGGTCAATTCGAGAAAATGGAAGCCGAGGTTACCATTTGGGATGAGAATATTATCTTTTATCCTCAGGTCGGAATGTTAAATAATGCTGAATTGATGTGTGTCGAAGCTGTAAAGGCTGGAGATGATGCAAGAGCTGGGCTTTATGAGTTTGGTGGGGTTATGGATATCTCCACCAATGAATCTAGCCGTAAGGGAAAAAAGGAGATTACTCTTAAAATCTCTTGCAACAGAGCATATCACAATATAAACGGATTGGAAGCCTATTTTATAGACTTTAAGAACAATATAGCAAGAGTTGGTGGGATAGACACTATGGATAAAGTACGAAAGATAGCAAGGGGTTGAGATGGTAGTAAGATTTGAAAATGAAGTGGTATTGGGCGGTAAAAGTGTATTGGAAATTGATGTTAGAAAAGTAAAAGTGAAAGATATCAAAAATGCAAGTAATGTAAAAGGCGGAAGTGTCGAGCAAGATATATGGCTCATGTCGGCTCTGATAGGTGCTAGTATTGCTGAGATTGAAGAGCTAGAGGTTGAAGATTACCTGAAAATCAAAGAGGCAAATGAAAAAAAGCAATCCCAGAATGGGGTGAATGCCTAAGAGCGATGGTCATGGTGGGGCATATAGCCCACTTTGGCTTTGGTGACATGATGGAGCTTGATATTGAGGATTTTGAGGTTATAGCTGAAGAAGCTGTTGATTTGCACAATAAGATGAATGAGGTAGATGATGAGTAGAAAGGAGCTAAGAGATGAGTAATTTTAATGTTGGAATCGTGTTTAATGCGATAGATAGAGCTTCACCTGTTTTAGGTGGGATTATGTCAAATCTTAGACGCTCTTTTTCTACTCCGACAAATGCTACGATTGGCGTGAATGATAGGGCTACCCCTGCTATCGGTGGGATTATGTC
>DYTF01000145.1 GCA_020726105.1 Sulfurovum sp.
TGTGTCTATATCCAGTGGTGGCATCTTTTGTGATAGAGACTCCTGAAGATTCGATATTTAATACTGCATCGCCAAACCCATAATCACCCCCCTTTGAGTGAGATAAACCATCTGAGTTGATTCGCTTAAAACCACCGTCACTACGAGTATTTACAAAAGAATCCATTTTAAGAGATTTAAGATTAAAGGATTTTTGAAATTTTGTTTTGCCATAGTTTGCTGTCCAAGTATTCCCCCAAGCGATACTCTCTCCTTCACACCCCACACTCCAAACCTTTTGACCAGCTCCGACTATTGTTGTTTTTGGAAGTGGGGTTTCAACCTCGCCTTTTGCCGAAGTTGAAGCATCGGTCCCAAAATTCCAAACATATATTTCATTATTATTTCCCCCACTACTTATGGCAGTTTCATTATCCAAAAAGGCTACCGCCATAGTTAGATTGGTATGTTTATCAAATGTAGCTATTTTGGCATAGTTTTTTTGGCTATCGTAAATATTGACATTTTCTGGAGTGCCATTTTGTCCCGATATCAGATACCTTCCATTGGGTGAAAAGGAAAGTCCTAAAGGCTTCGTTTCACTTTGGATTTTACTTTGAAGATTAAGCCTTGTATCCAAAAGAAGTATCTCGTTGCCAAATCCACAAGCAGCGATGGTTTTGCCATTGGTAGCGATGTACGGGAGTTTTTTATTATGGGTGGAGCTATTTAAGAGTTTTCCGCTTAATGAATGAAGTGCTATACGGTTATCATCACCGCTTGAGATAAGAGTGTTTTTATCGATAAACTTTACTCCATAAACAGCATTTGTGTGGAAGGTGATAGTAGTCGGAAGTGGGACTTTAGTCCCGCCTTTTGCCGAAGCTAAAGCATCGGTTCCGATTTTACTCATATCCCAAAGTTTAACTGTTGTGTCTCCTGAACTCGAAGCTAGATATCTCCCATCGGGGCTAAAAGCTAGGTCAAGCACTACATTGGTATGGGATTTGAGGATAGTGAGGAGTTTACCACTTTGGTAGTTATAGAGGCGGATTGCTCCATATTTTTCATTTGCTGATGCAGAAGTATTATCAAAATACCCACCCACAGCCAAATATTGCTCATCAGGACTAAGGGCGATAGCAAATATCATCCCCTCAGTTCCAGCTCCGATTTGCCCAAGTATTTTTCTCTTTTCAGCCCCATCTCTACTACTCCAAACTCTGATAGTTTTATCATCACTAGCACTTATGATATCTCCACTTTTGGTGACGATAATATCCCCTATCTTTGCCGTATGTCCACCTGTATCGATGGAGAGGATGGCATCATTTGCCATATGTCCACCTGTATCGATGGAGAGGATGGCTTCGTTAGCCAAAAGTGCATAGGTGAGTGCCATCATCATTAAAATTATCTTTTTCATTTTTTTATTTCTCCTTTATGAGTGTAATTGTAGGGGTTCAAAATCTTGAACCCCTGCGGTTGCCCATGATTTTATAAACGATGTTTTTTCGGGTAACCACAAGTGTCACCCATACCTCATATTTATCGCTCTTATCCATACCAAAAGCTTATGCCACATCTCTTTTAAAAGGGTTCTGCCGTCCATAAATTGGAATATCACCCATGGGATGACCCAGTTGAGCCAAGTTTGTGTATAAACCAACAACAGTATCGAAAGCACATAAAAGATAAGTACCTACCTAAATCTAATTTCGTTTATAATGACTGTTGAAATGGTGTTTT
>DYTF01000146.1 GCA_020726105.1 Sulfurovum sp.
CGGAATTTTGCCAAGTTTAAAATACATTCAATCTGATTATTTTCTGTGAGTTTTTTGAATGGCTTGATGTGCAAAATTTGAAATTAGAATAAAGTATTGTAAAGTTTGCATTTTATTGTTTTCAAGACATACTTCTCCCTGATATTCAATTTTTTAGACTCCATTTTGTTTGGGCTTACGAACCTTAGGCTGCTTTTGCCGACCGTAAGCGTTGTAGGGCTTGCCGCTGCAACTCCGCCCCGATTCGGTGCAAGTTGTAAGCGCAAACGCCCAAGCCCACGTAGGTGCGAAAATGCGTTTCGCCTCGGTCGGGACAACGGTCTAAACCTCTGTGTTCCAGCTCGTTGATGTTCGATTCTACGGCACTGTGGGCGTGTCTGCCGGCTATAAATTCTTTGCGGTGTTCGTGCTCGTTTTCCGTTTTGTTGAGTTTCCCTTTTTTCGGCATGACAAGTTCACTTATACTCGCTGCTAATTTGTCTTTGTTTTCTTTTGAAAAAAAGCCTTTATCAAAACTCCAAAGTCCGACAGAAAATTTGGGCAGAACCCGCTCAGAAATCCCTATAACCGATTGACTGTCTGACTTATCCGTCAGTAATTCAAAATCCGTAATCAGATGGAATTGGTCCGTCGTAATTGCCAACGGCACGCCCAACTCCACCGGCGGGTGCAATTTGCCTTTGTTGATCCAACGGGTATAGGTCTCGAAAATTGAGAACACTTTTTCGGCGTGTTCAATGGTTTCGCCCTTGATAACGCGACGCTCCGTGAGGTCGATATGCTTGGTCAGCATTTCGATATAATACTTTAACTTACTGATAGTTAGCTTGTGTGCAGCGGCATCGATGGGCGACAATTCGGCTAAGGTTTTGAGAGTTTTTGCTTCCAACAATTTCGCTTTTTCAAGATATTGAGCTGCAATTTTCTTGCGCGTGTCTTCGCTTTTTTTTGCAGATTGGGCAAAGCTTCGATACAAATTTTTCAGCTCGCGTGCCCAGTTGCGCAACTTGCGCCAACCTCTGATAGTCAATGTTTTAAGCAATTTTTCGATGCTGTTCAAAACCTTACGGGCACTGTCCCACAGCAAGTTATAGTCCGTTGGGAAATGCACGTTGCTTTTAACAACGAAACTGTCCGTTTTCAAGCGCAAGGGTTCTGTCTCTTTTTTTTTAAAGACCTTGTGTCCCATAAGCACAATTTCTGAGTTAATCGCCTGTAAATCAACATTATCAAGCAGTCGCACATTGTCCCAAATGCTTTGATATTCAACTTCAACGCGCTCCACGCCAAACTGTGTGTCGATGCCCATGAGTTGGCGCAACATATTGTCGTGATTTGCCATGTGATGAAGCCTGTCTATATTGATATTCAGGCTCATACGAGTTTGAGCAAGCACAAAAATGTTCCATAAATCCATACCCGGTCTGCCGGTTGGTTTTTTATTTTTCAAAAGTTTATCTTCTAATATGCTGAATAGCTTTGCGTTATACTCTTTGTTAGAAAAAAGTTCTTTCAAAGCCAAAACAAGTTTCGGGAAGGCGTCCCGCGATTTTGGATTAACCTGAATATCTTCAATTTTGACCTGCCCAAGGGCGTATTGGCGTTCGAATGTTTTGCGCATATCGGTGGTTTGTTTGGATTTTGTGGGTAAATATCGAAATGAAAAATCGTTTATCTGTCTCAAAATTAACAATTTATATCGATACAGCAAAATATATTTTCAA
>DYTF01000052.1 GCA_020726105.1 Sulfurovum sp.
GACGACCTTCGGGTTATGAGCCCGACGAGCTACCGAACTGCTCTATCCCGCGACATAAATTTAAAATCTTCCGATTTTGTTTGGAGAGGGGGATTATACCTTGATTTTATTAAACTAAGATGAAATCGTTTTGTGGATGGGGTAGAGGGATTCGAACCCCCGAATAACGGTACCAAAAACCGTTGCCTTACCGCTTGGCGATACCCCAGCCTTCACAAGCTACTTGCTTATGTGGACGGCATTATAGCACCAAATCTGCCTTATGTCAAGTTTGAGGTAAGAATATTATGTTTAAATGTTTTTAAGTGAAGTGCAAACAGATATAATGCACAATAAATAAAATGCTGTAAAAATAATGGGAGAATACAATGTCCAGTGAAGCAATAAAGCGAGTGGAAAAGGCACTTGAGGAGATAAAAAAAGGTCGTATGGTCATCATGATGGATGATGAGAACCGTGAAAATGAGGGAGACCTTGTATATGCGGCAACATTTTCTACGCCTGAAATGGTCAATTTTATGGCGAAAGAGGCAAGAGGACTCATCTGTACACCTCTGACAAAAGAGATGGCAGTAAAGCTTGATTTGATGCCTATGGTTAGCAACAATGTATCGAATCATGAAACCGCATTTACTGTCTCGATAGACTCTTTGAGCGCAAGCACGGGTATCTCGGCAGCAGAAAGAGATGATTGCATCTCAAAACTAGCAAGTCCACAAACCGTAGCGAGTGATTTTGTTCGCCCAGGGCATATTTTCCCGTTGATTGCAAAAGATGGGGGTGTTTTGGTGCGCACAGGACACACTGAAGGCTCCGTAGATTTATGTAAGCTGGCTGGACTTGCACCTGTTGGGGTCATCTGTGAGATTATCAAAGATGATGGTACGATGGCGCGCATGAACGACCTTGAGGTGTTTTCAGCAAAATACGACTTGAGTATTGTGTATATTTCCGATATTGTAGAGTACCGTTTGGCGCATGAAAAACTTGTGAGTCGTACGAACACAGAAGAGTGCGAATTTCGTGGTGTAAAAGTAGAAAAAATCACTTATGTAGATCATCTCGAGAGAGTGCATACCGTGATACAATTTTACAAAACACATCAAACTGCCAATGTCAAATTTCACAATATAGGCTCTGATATTGGATTGATACTTGATGATAAACGCTTTAGTGCACTCAACAACTCTGTGGAGTATCTTAGGGCAAATGGTGGAACGCTCATCTTTCTTGACACTAAGGTGATTTCACATGAGCAAGCCAGAGAGTTTGGTGTAGGTGCACAGATACTCAAAGATTTGGGCATCAAAAATATCAATTTACTTACAACGAACAAAGAGACGGAGTTTGTGGGTCTTGGTGGATTTGGTTTGACAGTTGTAGAGAGAATCGAGATAATCTAGAGTAGTAACATCATTAAGATTTGTTTTGCATGAACGCCTTCACTTTGAGTAAATCATCATAGACTTCTTTTCTGACACTAGGGTTACGGAGTAGATAGCTAGGATGATAAGTAGGGATGATGCTATAGCCGTTTTGTTGCTGTGGTGTACCTCTGATTTTGCTGATGTCTGTATCGTCACCCGTGAGATAATGATAGGCTACAGAACCCAGTGTGACGATGAGTTTTGGTTTGATGAGTTCTATCTGCTTGAGAAGGTAAGGCTGGCAGGTGTGTGCCTGTGTTGGGGTGGGTGTGTCGTTGTTAAAGGGACGGCATTTTAGCATGTTGGTGATATACACATCGCTTCTTGAAAGTCCTAGCACATTTTCTATCATCTTCGTAAGTAGCTCCCCGCTGCGTCCTTCAAAAGGTTTACCTATGCTGTCTTCAGTTATCCCTGGTGCGTCACCAACAAAGAGGATATCAGCATTGGGATTTCCCTCACCAAAAACGACCTTGTTGCGTGTTTTACTCAGCTCACACAGATGACACTGTGCGGCTTGTTTGGCTAAGTTTTCAAGTGTATTGGGAAGCGTAAGGTCTTGGGCATCTTCTTTGTAAATGTTTGCAGAAGTATAAGCATACCCTAACTGTTTAAGTTGATAGAGTTGTTTGAGCAGGAGCGCATTTTTGAGATTTTTCATAGAGGCATTATACCTCTATGCGTCTTAAGCCGTTCTCGGTTTTGCATACCTCAAATACAGCAGAGGTAAAATAATCAGTGTGAGTAAAGTAGAGCTGATGAGTCCGTTGATAACCACAATCGCCAAAGGTCTTTGTATCTCTGAGCCTGGTCCGGAGGCAAAAAGTAGGGGTACCATGCCCAGTGCCGCGATACTAGCCGTCATGAGTACGGGACGAAAACGCTTGAGTGTACCCTCCATGACAGCTTCTTTGAGTGTGTAGCCCTGATCGACTAAAAAATTAAAATAATTGACCAATACCACACCATTGAGTACTGCTATGCCAAGTAGGGCGATGAATCCAACCGAAGCAGGCACAGAGAGATACTCACCACTAAAATACAGCCCGATAAATCCTCCTATGAGTGCTAGAGGGATGTTGACCAGTACCAAGAGAGCCTGTCTTAGCGAGCCAAAAGAGACAAAGAGCAGCACAAAAATCATAAAAAGTGCTAAAGGAATGATAAGAGAAAGTCTGGATGCTGCGCGTTGTTGGTTTTCAAACTCTCCGCCATAGGTGAGATAATAGCCTGCTGGCATCTTCACTTCTTTTTGTATTTTTGCCTGAACCTCTTCTACGAAACCTACTAAGTCTCGCCCTTTGACATTGCTCTGGACGACGGTTTTACGGTAGCCATTTTCATGCTCTATTTGTACAGACCCCGCATTTTGCCTAAATTTTATAAGCGTATTGAGGGGGATAGAAATGCCATTTTCTAGGGGGTAGTAGAGTTTTTGTAGACTACCCAATGAGTGTTGCAAGTCTTCTTTGCCTTTGACTATCAGAGTAGGACGACGGATTTCTTCTTGTATGATGCCTGCTTCAACACCTGTAAGCATCACTTTTAGAAAATCATTGATCTCTTTTTGGCTGATGCCGTAATACGACATTGCTTTTTTGTCAAACTCTAGCTCAAAATACTCTACGCCCTCATTGACTTTTTTATACACATCACTACTGCCTTTGATGTTTTCAAGTATCGTTTTTATCTGTTCTGCAAGCTTTTCAAGTTCATTATGGTCGGAACCAAAAATATCGATAGCCAAGTCACCCCGCACGCCTGTAAGCATCTCCGAGACACGCATCTCTATGGGCTGAGTAAATACAAATTCAATACCAGGAAATGCTCCCAAGGTGCTTCGTATCTGCTCCGTCATCCACTCTTTGGACGGTTCTCGCCACTGATTTATGGGTTTGAGTCTAAAAAAGGTATCGGTGTCGTTGAGGCTCATGGGGTCAAGCCCTATCTCATCGGTGCCTGTTCGTGCGATGATGGAATCTATCTCTGGAATCTCTTTCATGAGTTTTTGCTGGATTTTGGTATTGAGTACGACACTCTCTTCGAGGCTAATGGATGGTAGGGATTCTATCATAACCAAAGGGTATCCTTCATCCATAGTAGGCATAAAAGATTTGCCCGTTTTGTAAGCAAAAAAGAGTGAGAGTACAAATAAAAGTGCCACTGCGCTAAAGATCATTTTTGCATGAGAAAATGCAAGTTCCAACAGAGGCTTAAAGCCCTTTGTGAGGTGTTTCATCGCCCATGATTCGTGGTCAGGACGCATCTTCAAGATAAAAGAACTAAGCACTGGAATGAGTGTCAAAGCGAGTATAAGTGAGCTAAATAAGGCAAAAATGATGCTAAGAGCCACAGGCTTAAAGAGTTTACCCTCTAGCCCCTCAAAGCTCAGTAACGGCATAAATACGATGATGATAATCAGCACCCCAGTGATAATAGAAGGTGCCATCTCCACCGCTGCTGCGTAGATGATGTTCATCTTTTTTTGGTTTGCGTGTTTAGGATTCCCAAGTTCAGCGGTGATGTGTTCGACCATCACCACGGCCGAATCCACTAAGATGCCGATGGCTATTGCCAGCCCTCCTAAACTCATCAGGTTTGCGCTTAAACCAAAATACTCCATAGCGATAAAACTCATCAGAAGTGCAAATGGCAAGATGAGTGCTACACTCAGAGCTGAAGCCACATTACCAAGTAGTACTAAAAGAATGATAATAATCAAAATAACCGCCTCAAGCAACGCCGATTTGATAGTGTCTGTTGCATGGTTGATGAGGGTTGAACGGTCATAAAATATATTGAGTGAGGTGCCTTGCGGAAAAGATTTCTCTAACTCTTGTAGTTGTTGTTTGGCTTTGGTGACAAGATCTAAAGTATTGATGCCTTTTGCACCTAGCACAATGCCTTGCACTGCCTCACCCCCGCCGTCTTTGGTGCTAAATCCTGCGCGGGACATATACCCATAATCCACACTTGCGACATCAGCTATAGTGATGACCTTGTCTCCTCTTTTTCCTAAAGGAAGTGTTTTGATGTCTTCTAGGTTTTTAAGGCGACCTATGCTTCGTATGAGTATCCCTTCTACACCTTCTGAGACGCGTCCTGCTCCGTCGTTGAGGTTATTCTCTTCGAGTGTTTTGAAGATGTCTTGAAGCCTAAAACCATAGATACTGAGTTTTTCTATATCGGGAGTGACTTGGTAGGTTTTGGCTTTGCCCCCTAAAGCATTGACATCTGCAACGCCTGAGATGGCACGAAGTTTTGGGGCGATGACCCAGTCGAGCAGGGTGCGTTTTTGCATGATGTCCATCGTATCTGACTCAATGGTAAACATCAATATTTCACTCAAAGGCGTGGAGATAGGCGCAAGACCTCCTTCTATGTCTGCCGGTAATTCCTCTTTGATGTCAAGAAGCCTTTCGTTGACTTGTTGTCTCGCCCAGTAAATGTCTGTGCCATCTTCAAAGTCGATAGTGATGTCACATAAACCATACTTAGAAGTAGAGCGCATGATTGTTTTGTGGGGTATGCCAACCATTTTTAGCTCCACGGGCACTACGATGCGCGACTCTATCTCGGTGGGAGTCATACCACTTGATTTCATGATGATTTTTACCTGAGTAGGTGAGATGTCGGGAAATGCATCGATTGGCAGTTGCATGTAAGAGCGTATGCCAAAACCCAAGATAACCAGTGCCAACAAAGAGACAAAAAGCCTTTGTGAGAGTGCAAAACCAATCAGCTTATTCATCTTTGCCTCCGAGTACATTTTTCAAGGAAGCAACTGAAGTGATGGCGATAGGAAAGTATATTTCTGGAGATGGCTTGAGATAATAAGAGCTTTCGTCTTCAGCGAGTATCTCGACAACTACAGAACGAAAGCCGTTTTTGGTTTGAATGAAAACGATGGTCTTGCCATCTTCTTTAGTGACTGATTCTTTAGTAACTTTAAGTGATGTCTGTATAAGTGAAATCTTAACTGTAGAGCGAAGCCCTGAAGCGATAGCGTCTGTGTTGGGAAGTAAAAAGCGCATACTTCTTGTTTGATTTTGAGGATTGATAACCGAAGCGATGTCTAAGATGCTTGTGTCTATGGAGAGTTTACCAAACTGTATCTGTACTTTTTGCCCTACCTTTAGATTTTGGCTTCTGTGTGCTTCTATGGAAGTCTCAAGCCAAAGCGACCCTTTTTTCTGTATCACAAATAAGGCTTCAGATCCGCTGATGCTTTTTCCTGGCATGGCCTGTGATTGGGTGATACTACCCGATACGGTGCTTTTTATTTCCATGGCAGGAAAGAGTGTGAATGTCTCAAAGAGTGTAGCAATCATCGTATCATCCGCACCATAACTTTTAAGCATAGCCTTAGATGCCATAACCTTTATCTTGTCTATTTTGAGTTCCGCATTGGCGCTCACACACTCTTTTTTAGGGATGATATCTTCTTTACAGAGCATATTTTTACGCTGGGTAAGGTGCTGGTGGTGTTTAAATTCTATTGCGTCTGCTATGGCTTTTTGTTGCACCTCTATCCACTGTATTCCTGTCACAGTGGCAAGTACCATAGAGCTATTTACCTCTTGATGTGTCGTTGCATGCACGGTTTGGACTCTTGCTTCAAAGGGGAGTGAGATGGTGTGTAGTAGGCTGGGAGGTGTACGCACTTCACCCACATATTCACCCAAAGGAAGCAGTGCTGAGTCCTCTGGCAAGGCTGTTTTGATTTGCAAATTTGAACTTTGTTCTGGTGTGATGACTATCTCTTCTTGGGCTGTGAGTTTGAAGAGTAGTAGGGGCGCTAAAAGTAGTATTTTTTTTATCATTTTTTATCCTTGATTTCGCTCAGTGCATAAAGCGTGAAAAGTGTCTGGTAGTATGCTTTTTGCATCACAAAAAGCTCTTGTTGTAGTTGATAGTAAGAGTGTCTATTTAAGAGATATTCAACAACTGAACTCTCTTTGAGGTCATAACTTTTTTTCAGAAGAGGCAGTAGGGTGTTTTTGTATGTGTTGAGAGTTGAATTAAGTGCGTCTATTTGCATCGCAGTATTTTTCAGTTCGGCTCTGAGTGCTTCTGCCTCACTCTTTTTCTCGAGCAGTGCTTGTTCATACTGTAAGCTTAGCGCAGCGTTTTTATAGAGTGCCGCTGCGCGTTCCTGCTCTGATTTTTTACTGCTAAAAGCAAGGGGCACAGAGACACCAACAGTGTAGCGTTCTATGTCTATCTCATTGTCATATTGGGCGGAGAGTGTCACTGAGTCTATGGCTTTAGCGTGTCGTTTGAGTGCTACTTGGGTACTTTGTATGCGTTTGTGGTAAGCTTCTTTACTCAACTCAAAGCTTTTGTTGTCCAAGGAGACTGACCCTCTTAGTGGATACATATCGACGCAAGACAAAGAAGTGTTTTTTTGTGCAGCAGTATGTGTTAGCATCAAAAGTTTGAGTTTGGATATCTCTTGTGTCGCCTTGATGGCTTGTAGCTTTGAGAAGAGTTTATTTTTTTCAATCCCTAGTTGCACCAACTCTGTTTTGGCTATCTCTTGGTAAGCATACGCTTTCTTTTTCTTTTTATAAAGCAAGGCAAAATCTGCATAATTTTGCTCAAAACTCTTCAGATTACGACGGTCTAAGCAGTGCTGATGGTAGAGATTTTTGAGTCCATTTTCAAAATCCAACACACCTTTTGATGCCTCCAAAAGCCTTGCTTCATTGGCAAGACGCGTGATGCTTTGTTCTTGCTTTTGGGTGTCGCCTAGATAGAGTTTTTTAGAAAAACCTCCTGAGTATTCATTGCCGTCATCCAATCCGTTTTTAGGATGGGCTCTTGCACCTGTTGTGAAAAGTTGCACGGCTTCAGAGGCTGTATCTGCTTGGTTTTTTGCCTCTAGTTGTAAACGATCTTGCTCCAAAGAGCGTGAAAGTGCATTGTTGTTTGCTGATGCCAATACTTCTTTGAGGCTCAAAACGGTAGCCTGCGGGAACTGTACTAGCAACAGAAAAAGGATAATCTTTTTCATGTAAGTCTCTTTCTGTTTGTCATAAAATTTTCCAAATGAAACGATGTGAAAAACGCATGGTTGCATTGTGACTATGGTGGTGTATAGGTTAGGTATATGGTATGGATTTATGCTTTAGGAGGCTTGTAGGAAGATTGTTGAAGTGGGGGAGTGTGAGATTTTTGGATATGAACATATCGTGGTTGTTTCTCGAAATGCACGCCTGTGGGTTTATCTGGCATTACGATAGCTATAAAGTGCAGCATGCTGTGAAACTGTACACATTTATCACATTCCTGCGTATCGCTTGAGGCTATATTTTCACTCTGACAATGCATGATATTTTGATGCTCATGAGTCTGTAAGAGAGGCAGAAGGGTGTCATGAAAGGCACTAAAAAAAAGCGCACACAATGCAACAAGTATGATGTTAGTTCGCACAGTGTACCTCCTTTTTTTTATGATGGCATTATCCAACTCTGGATTGCTTTATTTTTAGAGTTTACAGAAAATCAGATTAAAATGGTGTATTATCTTGACATTTTAATGACATTTTTGTGGCATAATTCATAATTATTTTCTTTGATAAAGCCAAACTATTTGAAAAAATAGGACGGAAAGCCACGGATCTTAGCCTATTTTGGGACAGACCGCCGGGTTGCCTAATATAAAATTAATATTAATTTTTTTTGAAAAGGTACACCATGACTTATCTAAGAGTTCTTTTGTTTTCACTAATTTTATTGGCACTCAGTTTCAATGTTGCCTCTGCACAAGATGTCGTCGAAGAGTGGGAAGATTTTAAAGATACTTCTATACAAGAAGCAGAACAAAATCTCTCAAGCATTGTTATCTTTAGACCCAAAGACAGCATCAATGGCCCTGCGGTTAACATCTTCATAGATGGTGAATACCAAGCTTCTTTGCTTCCTGATGCTTACACTCAAGCTTCAGTATGCGCAGGTGCACATCATCTTACCGTCTCTTACACCAATATATTGACACATTACAAAGAAAAGAAAGTCATTGGTCAAAAGATTGTACCGCAAAAAGGTCGTGTGAGTTTTTTCCGTATCATCTCTTTAGACGATAAATCTATGCGTCTTGAGCAGCTAAATCCAAAGCAGGGGATTGAAGGTATCAAGAATTTAACTGTACGACAAAACCACACAGTACCTCGCATTAGCCATCCTCGGTGTAAAGATTTTACTAGCAATGCAAAGAACACAGCTCGTCCCATATCGTTCGTAACACCTATTTCAAATTAAGCATAAGGAGAAAATCTATATGTCTGTAAAACAAATTAGTATTAAAATACACAATGAAAAAGAAACAGTAGAATCTCATGTGATTAATGCCGATAAGGTTTCGCAGTCTAGTAAAGCCTATCATATCAAAGCACGCTCCGATGTAAGTTATGAACTCATAGAAAAAAACTCGGGATATGCACCTGAAAATATCGCTACTAAACGCGTAGGAAAAGACCTTCATATTGCTTTTGAAGGTAATGACATTAACGACCCTGATTTGATTATCGACGGATATTATGAAGAGAGTGGCGAGTTAATCGTTGGTTTAGCAGAAAATGGACAGTACTACAACTATGTACCAGAAAGTGCACAACTTTCAGATGCTGTGAGTGGTCTCTCTGATGGGAGCTTCGCAGGACAAGCCTTGGGTGGTGATAGCCATCTTGTTCCTTTTTGGCTTGGTGCACCTTTTCCTTCATCTTGGTTACTTGGTGGACTTGCAGCACTTGGTGGCGTCGTTGCTGCTGCAGGCGGCGGCGGAGGTGATACAAATGATGCACCTGCCACACCAACACTCACAGTAGATACCCCAGAGTCCATTAATGATGCAAATCAAAATGCATTGCAAATCAAAGGAACAAGTAATCTTCCAGATGGCACAATAATAACCATCACAGTCGCAGACAGTGAAGGAAGAACGGTCACCAGTATAACTACTGTAGCGGGTGGTGCTTATAGCATTACTCTTGATGTTTCAGAATTGGCAAATGGTTCGGTTATTGTAGAAGCCACTGCAAGTGATGCTGCGGGCAACCCTGTAAGCACTACGGATAACGCAAGCAAAGATGTCCTGGTCCCAACGGCTATATCTGATACCTCTACTATGACAGAGGATGCTTCTAGCGTTTCAGGTAATGCACTTATAAATGATACAAGTAGAGACGGAAGTGAAACTACGGCTATAATCGGTACATCAACTGGAACATATGGCTCTATAGTGTTAAATAGTAATGGCACATATACATACACTAGAAACACAACAGACCTTAATGACATAACTGCAAATGTATCTGACATATTCACATACTCCGTAACAGACGCTGCTGGAAATGTGACGACTAGTAC
>DYTF01000147.1 GCA_020726105.1 Sulfurovum sp.
ATTTTTACCTAGTTTGTAGTGTAAAAATTTGGTGTAATGTATTATATGAGGAGAACAATATGACACCGTACCAATTACTAAACAATCTACAAGGCAACACTGAGATTAGGAGATATTTTCATAATCTACAAATCATAGATGGCAACAAAGTTGTTGGATTTTACAAAACCAGAGTAGTAAAATATAAAAATAGATTAAACCAAAATATATCTTATTTGTTTCCAGCAACCTTTAGTGTTGTTAATGGCTATGTAACAGTAACAATGACTTTTGGATCAGTTGAGAGAGGATATAATCCAGCTTATAGTTTTAATGGAAAAAATGAATATAATTTATATGTTTTAGATGTTCAATCACATCTATATGGATTATTGGCTGCTAAGAGACATATATCAATAAGTGAGTTTTTAAATCAAAATTATCATCAGGAGATGATTAGATATTTTGTCAACACAATACAATATCTAGATGAGCATGCCTTCCCTTTTATGAGGATAGCTCACCAAGATTCAAAAAAATCGTATAAATCTTTTTATTAAATATTTATAGGAAAAGGAATGCAATTTTAACAGGCAAATGGACACAAAAATGATAAGCTTAGAAATCATAAGATTGATTGCAAAAGTATAAAAATCAAATAAAATATTATATAAATGTAACATTTAAAGGGTACAATATTAGTAGGATTAATTCTAAAATTAACAATAAGGGATAAAATGAAAAAATTAATTTTGATATTAGCATTATCTATGTCATTGTTTGGGAGTGATTTTGACGATGCTAAGGTTGCATATGGTATTGGTGATTATTCTAAAGCTGCAAAACTTTTTACAAAAGCTTGTGATGGTGGAGATGCTATTGGATGTACTGTTCTTGGACTTATGTATAAAAATGGTCGAGGTGTAAAACAAGATAGTTTTAAAGCTGCAAAACTTCTTGCAAAAGCTTGTGATGGTGGAGTAGCTAAGGGATGTTTTAATCTTGGAAATATGTATATTAATGGTCAAGGTGTAAAACAAGATTATTCTAAAGCAGTAAAACTTTATACAAAAGCTTGTGATGGTGGAGAAGCTTTGGGATGTGGTGTTCTTGGAACTATGTATCGAGATGGTAAAAGAGTAAAGCAAGATAATTTTAAAGCAGTAGAGCTTTTTACAAAAGCTTGTGATGGTGGAGTAGCTTTGGGATGTGATGCTCTTGGAGATATGTATTCTGTGGGTAATGGGGTAAAACAAAATAATTTTAAAGCAGTAGAACTTTATACAAAAGCTTGTAATGGCGGAGTGGCTGAGGGATGTGGTGTTCTTGGACTTATGTATTACAAAGGTAAAGGGGTAAAACAAGACAGTTTTAAAGCAGTAGAGCTTTTTACAAAAGCTTGTGATGGTGGAGTAGCTGAGGGATGTGGTGCTCTTGGAGATATATATAGATTAAGTGAAGGTGTAAAACAAAATTCTAAAAAAGCACTAGAGCTTTATGGTAAGGCTTGTGATATGGAAAATGAGCGTGGATGTAAGGCTTATGCTGAATTAAAAGATGAGCTTGGACAATAAAAGGGATAGTTTAAAGTTTATTCATTACTCATTTTCTTGGGTGATGCTAAGTGAATTCTAAAATTTGATAGTTATGATTTAATACCAAACTACATGAAAACCCAATGTAAGCTTTAGTATGTTTAGTAAATAGCTCATTATTTGAACTCTTACAAGATACT
>DYTF01000148.1 GCA_020726105.1 Sulfurovum sp.
TATGGTGCGTATTTTATGCGGTTTTTTGATATGTTTTTTACGAAAGATATATTAAAAAATAGGAGGTATCATGACGGAAGCACAAAAGATTTTCAGGAATAATTTATTGGCAAAGATACATACTCAGCCTTTTTGTAAAGAAGCGAAACAAAATGATAGTTGGGGTGAATATCTAAAAGGGCTATATGGTGTGGAGAGTTCTAAATATCTAAGTATAGAAGAGCTTATAAATCTGCTTGATGTACTAAAAGGCAAAACGACTTCTAAAGTATGTGGTTCACGAGAGGTTGTGGATAAACGGTTTGCTAGTTTGGCTCAGATTGAGATGATAAAAAGTTTATGGGAGAGCAAGGCTAGAGATGGTAGTGCTTTGGCTCTTAGGAACTTCATATTTAGAATCGTTCATATTCGACCGTTACATTTAGAGAACTTAAGTAAAATAGAGGCTACAAATATAATATTAGCTATTAAGAGGTTATAGATGTATTGCCCTAAGTGTTGTAGTAAAACAAGAGTTATCGGAACTGTCGCAGGGCAGACTAATGAGCGGTTTCGTAAATGTACGGTTTGTGGGTACAGTTTTCAAACCGTGGAAGCGATAAAATATGATGAGTACTGGAAGGAGTATAAAGAGAGTTCTATCGAAAATAGTTTGCACTTTAATCGGATAAAAAAATATGGAAATCTTTTTACAGCGTCATAAGCTCTTGCAGTTTTTTCAATATAGATTCCTGTGTTTTTGGGGCTAAGTTGCCACTCTTATCTATGGGCAAAAAAGGACGAGCTGGGATGATGACGCTTTGCTTCCTCGCAAACTTACCATTTACTTTAAATCGCAATCCTTTATCTGTTTTTGCTTTAATGATACCGCCAAATTGATGGATAGGAGCGTATTCTAAATTTGTACCGACTTCTACTCGTGAGACTGTTGCATTGATAGAAAAAGAGCTATTTAGACGACCTGAATCGCTTAGTGTCTTACCTGCTCTGTGTGACTTTTTCCACATCACTCCAAAAGAGCTACTTTCGTTCTCGAAATTTTCTTCAATATCAAATTTCACAATCTCACCCACTGTTTGCATGGTCTGTTGCATGTGCGTACCACTTAGCTTTTTACTTAGTGCTTGTAATGCGTTTTCTATTTCTTCTATACCAATGACTTGTATCATATTCTTTTAACTCCTTTATGGTATAATATCTATCTCGACCGATGACTTAAAGTCCTTGAGAAACTATTAGTTGTGTATAGTGCTGTGAGGCTCCGAATGGCAAAGAGGGTGACTCCTTGGTAAGTAGCTCAATAGTAGAGATTGCCTCTTCTACTGCTATACATGAACAGCTTGTCACTGTTCTATTTCTTTATACTTTGATAGTTTTCTTATCTCTTTTTCATAGTTTGTAAAAACTAAAAGACTTACAACAAATATCTCATCCGTATTTTTAACATTTTTGAGTGCTAAACGATAATATCTCCCTAGTTTCTTCACTATCACAAAGACATTCTCTTTTTGGATAAAAACTCGTCCATTTAGCATACTTGGAATCAGGCTATATTCAAACGCTCCAACCTCTGGATGATGCGTATGGCTTTGTATCGTATCGCTACTCAATAAAATTTTCTTATTTTCTCCAAAAATATTACTCTCGCATAACTCAACTTTCCTCTTCTCTTTTGTCTCAAATAGCTCTTTTATCCCTTTGTATAT
>DYTF01000149.1 GCA_020726105.1 Sulfurovum sp.
TAAATTATTTGAATTTGCCCTTTTAGGGTTTGAAACTTTTTCCGCATACGCACCACCCATACCAGCATTGATTTGAATTTGCCCTTTTAGGGTTTGAAACTGAACGGGTGAAGAGTTTCTTTTTAGCTCTCTACTTATTTGAATTTGCCCTTTTAGGGTTTGAAACGACCAACAAAAATACATATTGGTATTTCTTTAAAAGATTTGAATTTGCCCTTTTAGGGTTTGAAACAAATTGTATAATAAAGGGTCAGTTTCCAAAATTGAATTTGAATTTGCCCTTTTAGGGTTTGAAACAAGTTACGGAAGAAGCATGGCAAAAAGCCTTGGACAAATTTGAATTTGCCCTTTTAGGGTTTGAAACCCTCACCTACCGATGGAATGTATATCTGTGTACCAATTTGAATTTGCCCTTTTAGGGTTTGAAACACCCACTTCATCCAAGACCAAGATAGAGGCATTTTTATTTGAATTTGCCCTTTTAGGGTTTGAAACATACACAAATTACTAAAGATATTAGAACAGAATAATTTGAATTTGCCCTTTTAGGGTTTGAAACTAGAAGAAACACAAACATACTCACTTTTAAACGACATTTGAATTTGCCCTTTTAGGGTTTGAAACTATCTTCTACATTCTTAGTATTCCACTCGTTGAGTGGATTTGAATTTGCCCTTTTAGGGTTTGAAACGTGGTTGATTGAATGCTGTAGCATCACGAAAGGTGCATTTGAATTTGCCCTTTTAGGGTTTGAAACCTAGTGATATATTCCACATTGAGAGGTCTTGATTATTTGAATTTGCCCTTTTAGGGTTTGAAACTGCTACATCGTTTAACAAACCACTCAACGAGTGGAATTTGAATTTGCCCTTTTAGGGTTTGAAACTTCCAAGTTCCGAACGCTCTAGTTGATGAGCTGTATTTGAATTTGCCCTTTTAGGGTTTGAAACCTTCTAGGTTGAATAGAGAAATTGCCAATCAGGCAGATTTGAATTTGCCCTTTTAGGGTTTGAAACACATTCAATGAACCACTTAATGAGTGGGACACTAGATTTGAATTTGCCCTTTTAGGGTTTGAAACTGCATATGGATAGTACATTTTGTAACGCTACGAAGATTTGAATTTGCCCTTTTAGGGTTTGAAACACTGGGATTAAAGAAGCTAATGAGAAAGTCAATGCTGATTTGAATTTGCCCTTTTAGGGTTTGAAACTCTACACTACCTATAGTAAGATATACCCTAACCTCTATTTGAATTTGCCCTTTTAGGGTTTGAAACAAGTGTTTTTCACAAGCCTGAATTTGAACAACCATATTTGAATTTGCCCTTTTAGGGTTTGAAACTCAGTCTAATTTGGGCTTGTATCAAAACCTCATGGGATTTGAATTTGCCCTTTTAGGGTTTGAAACATTAGGACTTTTATAGTCCTATTAAGCTACCATATTTGAATTTGCCCTTTTAGGGTTTGAAACTCTAGCGTTATCAGTAGTTGTTGTCCTTAGGGATATTTGAATTTGCCCTTTTAGGGTTTGAAACCTGTCGCCATACAGTACTGTATGGTACCCATCAGCAAGATTTGAATTTGCCCTTTTAGGGTTTGAAACGGCTATAAATCAATACAGGATAAAATAAATGAGAACATTTGAATTTGCCCTTTTAGGGTTTGAAACGTTATATCGTTAAATTTGGTGTGAC
>DYTF01000150.1 GCA_020726105.1 Sulfurovum sp.
GAATACGCAGATAAATTTATCGTATCGCAGTTTCAATACATCATATGTGTCGGTTCAAGAACGATAGAACCAAAGCACATAGATGTAAATGAACAGTTTCAATACATCATATGTGTCGGTTCAAGATTTGTGAATAATAGTTTATCTTATCGCTTTGATTGTTTCAATACATCATATGTGTCGGTTCAAGGAAAACTTTAAGAAAAGTATTGTTGACAATACTTTGGTTTCAATACATCATATGTGTCGGTTCAAGAAGTCAATTTATTAATAGTATAAATTATTTTACTCCGTTTCAATACATCATATGTGTCGGTTCAAGAATAATCTAAAAATTAGACAGACACCCCCGTTTGGTTTCAATACATCATATGTGTCGGTTCAAGCTCGGTAAACTCTCCTCTTATATAGCTTATATCCTTGTTTCAATACATCATATGTGTCGGTTCAAGCTATTGTTGGCGATAGTTTGTGAACAATGAGTGGTTTCAATACATCATATGTGTCGGTTCAAGGTTGGTAAAACGCCCTATTTTCATTGTTGACAATACTGTTTCAATACATCATATGTGTCGGTTCAAGCATTTGATTTTTCACACAAAGAGTTGCAATTGTGGAAGTTTCAATACATCATATGTGTCGGTTCAAGATCATTTTTAAGACTGTTTATAATAGCGTGATATCGGTTTCAATACATCATATGTGTCGGTTCAAGTAAATAATGGCAGAAAATACAAATACAGTTACTCTGTTTCAATACATCATATGTGTCGGTTCAAGAAAAGAATCCCTGAAAGTTGGATACATTGTTCAGCTGTTTCAATACATCATATGTGTCGGTTCAAGTGTAACTCTTACTTTTTCAACTATTGCAGGTCGCCTGTTTCAATACATCATATGTGTCGGTTCAAGGAATACTTTGCAAAACTAAACGAACTTGCAACTTTGTTTCAATACATCATATGTGTCGGTTCAAGATGTACAAATCTGCTCTATGCTCTTTTGGGGTCAAGTTTCAATACATCATATGTGTCGGTTCAAGCATGGAAATAGAATTGTTAAAAACGCATTTGATAGGTTTCAATACATCATATGTGTCGGTTCAAGAATCCACTCATATTATTTACCACCATCTTTTCTCCTGTTTCAATACATCATATGTGTCGGTTCAAGATTTTGGGAATGGTAAAAGCCTAAGAGGCGTTGGTTTCAATACATCATATGTGTCGGTTCAAGGCACTTATCCTTACTTATCAAGATGGGGAAAATGTGAGTTTCAATACATCATATGTGTCGGTTCAAGAGGAAAAAAGTATGCCGAATAGTGCAAAATTAAAAAGTTTCAATACATCATATGTGTCGGTTCAAGTTGAATATCTCCTAACCCCCAAGTGTCACACTGTTGTTTCAATACATCATATGTGTCGGTTCAAGAGTCAAGTTTTCTATCGTAACAAATTTTAACCTCTTGTTTCAATACATCATATGTGTCGGTTCAAGGAAGAAGTTGGATGCCTACAAAGTTTAGGCGATATGTTTCAATACATCATATGTGTCGGTTCAAGACAAAAAAGAGCTAGAAAAGGAGTTAGAAGATGAGGTTTCAATACATCATATGTGTCGGTTCAAGCGATGTTTGCTATCATCTCTTGATTCGCTTTTTGCGTGTTTCAATACATCATATGTGT
>DYTF01000151.1 GCA_020726105.1 Sulfurovum sp.
TAAACCCAGCTTTTAATCTTTTTGGTCGCTCAATATTTACTTTATAATATCCAAAATCACTATTTTCAAAAACCCTACTTGCCAGTTTCTGTTCATCATCTTTGGTAAACTCTTGCATATTTTGATAGGCATTGATAATCTGTGTAATATGTTCAGCTCGAAGTTCACAATTTTTATTTCCCAAATTTTTTCGCAATTTACCAAAAAGCTCATTGGCATCAATCAGCTGTATTTTCCCTTTTCGTTTGGCTTGTTTATTGTTCGAGAGTATCCAAATGTAGGTGGTAATTCCCGTATTGTAAAAAAGATTGTTAGGAAGTTGCACAATCACTTCAAGATAATCATTTTCAATAACATAACGTCTAATATTACTTTCACCCCCTCCTGCATCACCTGTAAAAAGGCTACTTCCATTGTGTACCGAAGCAATACGGCTACCCAAAGGACTTTGAGTAAGGGGTTTCATTTTACTCACCATCTCCATCAAAAAGAGTAACTGACCATCGCTACTTCTTGGAGTAGCATCAGAGGTTATCTCCTTGCCCCAATAATCTTTTAATATTACCTCAAACCGACCATCAATAATATCTTTTCCATCTTTAATGTACTTTTGCTCACTGCTCCACGACTTACCATACGGAGGATTAGAGAGCATAAAATCAAAATAGGTTCCTGCAAACTCATCGGTCGAGAGGGTTGAGCCATTTTTAATGTTTTCGGGGTTCTCCCCTTTTATCATCATGTCCGATTTACAAATCGCATAGGTCTCGTCATTAATTTCTTTTCCATAGAGATGCACATCCCCATTGGCACAGATATTTCCATCGGAATCGGTAACAAATTTTTGAGACTCGGTCAACATTCCACCACTTCCACACGCAGGGTCATAAATGGTCATAATAGAAGGCAAACTCTCTTTAACAGGGTCAAAAACAATATGCGTCATCAAATCAATAACTTCTCGTGGGGTAAAGTGTTCTCCTGCCTCTTCGTTGTTGTCTTCATTAAACTTTCGTATCAACTCTTCAAAGACATATCCCATACCCAAATTGCTAAGAGGGGGTATTTTTTTACCTTCTGGGTCTTCTTTTTCACTGTTGGTAACATTAATATAAGGTGAGATAAACTTTTCAAGAACCTCCAACAACACATCTTTAGAAGCCATGTGTTTTATCTGTTCTCTTAATTTAAACTTGTTAATAATTTCAATCACATTTGGGCTAAATCCATTGAAATATTCATTAAAATTAGCCTCTAACATTTGGGTGGAATTGATAGCCGTAGTGTAGAGTCGTTGCAGTGTCCATACACTGGTATTATAAAAGACATAACCACTCACATCAATCAATCCAGCAGAGTAGTATTCCGTTAACTCCAACTCTTCTTTTTGAAAATAAGCCTCTTCCAATACTGCCTCTTTGGTGGACTCTAATAGAGCATCGAGCCGTCGTAAAACCACCATGGGTAAAATAACATCTCTATATTTTCCACGAACATACACATCACGCAGACAATCATCCGCAATGCTCCATATAAAAGAGACCAATTTATTATGTGACGCTTGATTCATTCTTTTTCCCTATTTTTTAGGTTTATTATACAAGCTTATTAATTGTACAAAGCGTAAATCAGACTCAAAATATCTCACATTTTATGATTAAATTCAGGTACAATCTCTTTGAGTAAGC
>DYTF01000152.1 GCA_020726105.1 Sulfurovum sp.
TTTTTGCAGTGTAGTGAAGGCTATGGTATTACCACGAGCCTCCACCGCCTCCACCGCCACCACCGCCCGAGAACCCTCCACCGCCAGAAAAGCCACCACCACCAAAAGAACCGCTACCGCTAGAAGTCTGGGATGGTGGTGTGGATGCTGACTGAAAAGCAGAAGATAAATGTGACACAGTGGAGATATTGCCATGATGCCAATGCGGTTCTTCTTGTTGCAGAAGGTCATAAAAAGAGAGCCAATGTTCTGTCTCACCAAACAACACAGCATAAGGCAGCATCTTTTCAAGATAAAGAGGATCCAACGCCAAACGCCGTTTAAGCTCATCTTTTTTAACTCGCTTGATAAATGCCTTTAAGCCCAAAAGATGTTTAGAGGTAGCCGCACCTTTTTGGGTAAACTTTCCTAGTTTTTTATAGGTAAAAAAGAGTGCTGCCGAAATGATTACCAATACGATAGCAGGCATCAAAAGCTGTTCTTTAAGCTCGGACATTCCAAAGACAGGTGCAAATCCCATTGCCACAAATGCTACTCCAGAGAGCTTTGCAATCCAATTTTTGCCCGTAACAACAGCACTTAATCCTGCCGCACCAAAGAGAAATGGAAAAAGAAGCAGAAGAACCGCCTGCTCACCATTGTTTAGGTATAGCGTGTAAAATGTTAGCGCAACAAAAAACACCAAAGCCACAAGGCTTTTGGTTAAGAAAGAACGGCGTACTCTTTGGGGATTTTCTGACATGTAGCCTTGTTCAACAGACCAAAGATAAAGTGTTTCATTTATCTTAGAAAAGCCATCCTGTAGAGCAGTTGCCTTTGTGTCTGAACCCGATGACATCACAAAGGTCGTTCCGCTCTTAAAAAGAACCTGATCAAGCAGATAGCGTTGCTCCTGCGTTAAAGCTTGAGTATCTACCTCTTTGTGTATCAATATGGGGTCAAGCTTTTTATCTTGCTGGTCTATCTCGAGGTGACCTAAGTGTGCCAGTTCAAGGACAGCAGCTGCGACATCTTCACTGTTTGCAAACTTATCAACAAGAAGTGCTGACTGCAAGAGGCTTAAGCCTTTTGGGGGTTCATACTGTACTGCAACAGCTCTTTCATCTTCAAATCCTGTATGTTCTTTGTACTTCTTGCGGAAGTAGAATAAAAACCCTAGCAGTGCAACCCAATGAAAATTACCCAGTAGTCGCTCCATAAAAGAAGGTCTCACATTGCTCAACCCATTTTGCTCTAGCGTGTATGCAGGGTATGCTATCTCAACAGTAGCGCCTTCATGAGGCTGAAGTGAGGGCACACTTACTTCAAGATGATGTGGGCTTAGCCAAATATGTGTTGCGCTAGAGTTTGTGGAGCCGTAATCTCCCGTGAAAGCAGCAATGGTACTATTTTGTTGACTGAGTGTAAGTGGCAAAAAGAAGTTTGCTTTGATGTTGTGTATGGGTATTTGCCAGCCTGTGCCTACGATATTCCAACGAATGGCATCATTTGCGTCATTTTGAGAAGCAGGCAGTACGCCTTTTTTGACACGGTAGCGCAATGTGTAGAGGTGTTTGCCTGTAACAAAAGTATTTGCAGAGCCTATTTGCAAGCGGATTATCTCACCTGCGTTGCTAGAGTGCTGCGTGGTTTGCTTCCACTCCACCATACCCTCATCAAGTTGCACAGAAAAATCATATAAGCC
>DYTF01000153.1 GCA_020726105.1 Sulfurovum sp.
CAAAAGAGTTGGAGCTTGTCTTTTAATTATATATTTTTCATAGAATTTTAAGATTCTTTTCTTAGGTGATTATAAAAATAGAAAGTCTCTTCTTCTGCTCCATCTTCATAATACTCTTTTTCAATATCATCTTTTTGACCATATAAATATGGAGTTTCCCACTTTAATTTTCCATCATTATAATACGATTTTTCAATACCATTTTTTTGACCATACACATATGGTGTCTCTTTTTTGAGTGTACCATCTTCATAATACTCTTTTTCAATATCATCTTTTTGACCATATAAATATGGAGTTTCCCACTTTAATTTTCCATCATTATAATACGATTTTTCAATACCATTTTTTTGACCATACACATATGGTGTCTCTTTTTTGAGTGTTCCATCTTCATAATACTCTTTTTCAATATCATCTTTTTGACCATACACATATGTCGTTTCTATTTCTAGTATTTCATTTGAATCATAGCATTTTTCAAGTCCATGTTTTCGACCATATAAATATGTAGTTTCTTGTTTTAGTGTCCCCTCGTTATAATACTCTTTTGCAATTCCATGTTCTTGATTATGAACATATGTCGTTTCTATTTTTAGTGTCCCATCGTTATAATACAATTTCCCAATACCATTTTTTTGACCATACACATATGTCGTTTCTCTTTCTAGTATTTTATTTGAATCATAGCATTTTTCAATACCATGTCTTCGACCATATAAATATGTAGTTTCTTGTTTTAGTGTCCTATTGTGATAATACTCTTTTTCAATACCATATATTTTATCGTCAATATATGGAGTTTCTTTTTCTAATATTCCATCTTCTCCATACCACTTTTCAATACCATGTCTTCGACCACTAAGATATGCTGTCTCTTTTTTGAGTGTCCCATCCTTATAATACAATTTTTCAATACCATGTCTTTGACCATATAAATATGAAGTTTCCCACTTTAATCTTCCATTTGGATAATACAATTTTTCAATATCATGTCTTTGACCATATAAATATGAAGTTTCCCACTCTAATCTTCCATTTGGATAATACCATTTTTCAAGTCCATGTATTTTATCGTCAATATATGGAGTTTCTTTTTCTAATATTCCATCTTCTCCATACCACTTTTCAATACCATGTCTTCGACCACTAAGATATGCTGTCTCTGTTTTGAGTGTCCCATTCTTATAATACCATTTTTCCATTCCATGTCTTTGACCATTAAGATATGCTGTCTCTTTTTTGAGTGTCCCATCCTTATAATACCATTTTTCCATTCCATGTCTTTGACCATATAAATATGAAGTTTCCCACTTTAATCTTCCACCTTTTCCATGCAACTTTTCAATTCCGTGTATTTTACCTTCAATATATGGAGTCTCCAACTTTAATCTTTCATCTTCTCCATACCACTTTTCAATTTTATATATTTCATCATTGAGATATAAAGTTTTCAATTTTAATCTTCCATCTTCTCCATACCACTTTTCAATACCATGTATTTTACCATTAATATATGGGGCTTCCCACTTTAATCTTCCATTTGGATAATACCATTTTTCAATTCCATGTATCTGACCATTAAGATATGGTGTCTCTTCTTTAAGTCTTCCATCCTCATAATACTCTTTTGCAATTCCATCTATGGGAGTATTGACAGATGGAACTTCTTTTTTTAATCT
>DYTF01000053.1:0-5795 GCA_020726105.1 Sulfurovum sp.
GGAAGGGGGAATTTGCATAATAAGTGGTGGGTCGGGAGAGACTCGAACTCTCGACCACTCGGTTATGAGCCGAGTGCTCTAACCAACTGAGCTACCGACCCTTATGTGACGCTATTTTTCTTTCTAAATCATAATGATTTTAGAGTCGGTATTATACTTGCTGTAGTCTTTAAATGCAATTAAATTTTGTAAGATTCCAAAAATTACTGTAAAAATGATAAAAGAAGTACCGCCATGACTAAACATAGGAAGTGGAAGCCCCACAACAGGTGCGAGTCCGATGACCATATAGACATTGACCCCCATATAGACGAAAAACAGAAATGCCAATCCTGAGCTAAACACTTTAATCAGCGGATCGCTTTCATATTTCCACGAAAGACGAAGCAAGTTTAAAATAAGCAAAACATACAGTCCAACGACCCCTAACATCCCCTTAAAACCAAATCGTTCACCCAAATAAGCAAAAATAAAATCCGTTGAAGAAACGGGTAAAAATTTAAGTTGGGTTTGGGTCGATTCTTCTTTGCTTTTTCCTTCTAGTCCACCCGATCCTATGGCGATAAGTGCTTGTGTGACATGGTAGCTCGGCTTGCCAACAAAGTCCGAGATACGCTGTTTTTGGTAAGGTTTTAAATGCCCATACAACAGTGGGGCTGAAAGACCAAGTACTACAAAAAGTGTTGCCCAAACCTTCCAGTTGATTCCGACTATAAACAAAATGCCATAGCCAGTGATGAGCAACACCAACGCTGTTCCAAGGTCGGGTTCTTTAGCAATCAGTAAAAACGGCACAATGATGACCATGGAGAGTTTGATAAAATGTAGTACATTGTAGCCATTTGGTGGTGGTGGATTTCTAGCGATAAGATAACCCAGAAGCATAAACACACTCACTTTCATGAATTCTGAGGGCTGAATCGTTACGCCTAACCCAGGTATCTCTATCCAGCGTGTTGCTCCTAGTATGGAAACACCGACAAACTCCACCGCCATAAGCAAAGCCAGGTTTGCTACATACAATAAGGGTGCAAACCACCATAAAATTTTGCGCCATGGTAAAAAGATAACTACCACAAACGCAACAAATCCAAGAAAATAATAAATCATCTGTTTGGCAAAAAGATAAGGATTGATTTCATTAATAAGATAAGAAGAAATGACCAAAATGGGAACAAGTTGCAACATGAGAACATACGAAAAATGCTTAAAAATCCGCTTGTCAAAATCAAACCAAGATTCCATACACCCTCTTCTTTTTTCGGGTATTATATCAAAAAGGATATAAGGAATCTCATGCTTGATTTGTTCACTTTTGATAACTTCAAAAAATGCCCTTCTCTTGTACACGGAGTCAGTACCAAATCACAAAAGTATCCTTATGATTTTAGTTTGGCACTGCATACAGGGGAAAATCCTCAAGAGATTAGCAACAATAGAGACAGATTTGCGCAGATGCTCTTAGGGCGTGCTTCTTTTGATTTTATCGTTGCTAACCAAACGCATAGTGATACAGTACACATCATAGAGAACAAAACTACCCGCGGTTGGCGGAGCCAAAATGATGCTATAGAAGACTGTGATGCACTCATCACCAAGCAAAAAGCTGTCATGCTCAGCATCTTAACTGGCGACTGTGTGCCTATACTGTTGTACGATACCAAAAAAGAAGTAATCGCTGCAGTGCATGCTGGATGGAGAGGTACTTTAAAACAGATAAGTGCTAAAACCGTGCAGTGCATGATAGACAATTTTGCTTGTCATCCAGACGACATCATCGCGGGCATTGCTCCAGCCATAGGAGTGTGTTGTTACGAAGTCGGCAAAGAAGTTGCGGAACATTTTTTTGATACACCACAGTGTCTTGTGTCCAAAGGTGATACATATATGCTCGACTTACCCTACCTCAATCAACAGCAACTCTTAAACACAGGACTCAAAGAAGCACATATAGAGATGAGTGGTCTGTGTACTGCCTGCCATACTGAACAGTTTTTCTCTTACCGCAAAGAAGAGGGTTGCACTGGTAGATTTATGAGTATGATTGGTATAAAAGCATAAGTTTTTTGCCCAAAATTTCCATCATCATACATCACAATCTCACTCATAGCCACTCCTGTTTTATATCTCTTTGGTGATATTTTGTCTATTTTAGCCAATATATTATCTGCAAGCAAGTCGGTGAGCACAAGAGGGTAAAATCAAGAGTAGTAGCCACAAACAAGATGTCATGCACCATCAAAAGTTCTACTCCTCAAAGCATAGTTTGAGTAAAATACCTACCCTACTCCACCATAAAGAGTCTCTATGTCATCCGCTTTAGTGCTTCAAGCCTCAACCAACATCAAAGATATGCTTCGTGATGCATTTTTGTATGATGAGACACATACGGCGATGGTGATTTATGACCTCAACTCGCCTTTGTCTGTGACACTCACACAGGCATATCGTGAAGCGTTGCCAAATGGGATATTTATTGATTTTCATGAGACATCCGCTGAGGTGATACTCTCACAGATAGACGCGTTACAGGAGGGGGATTTTGTGGCGTTGGTGCAATCAAGCAGTTTTCGCCTCAACGCTTTTCGCCTTCGCATCGAGCTGTTTAAGATGAAAATCAAAGTCGCTGAACATCCGCACTTGGGCAGGATGCCATCAGATGATGAAGTCAGGTACTACATCGATGCGTTGGCGTATGACAAAGAGTATTATCATCATACAGGACACACCTTGAAACAGATACTCCAACATGCCCAAGGGGCAGTGGTACAAAGCAGCGAACATCAATTGGTGTTTCAAGGAGGCTTTGAAGAGCCAAAACTCAACATCGGTGACTACAGAGAGATGAACAATGTCGGAGGACAGCTTCCCTTAGGAGAGGTTTTTAGCGAATCAAAAGCACTCACTTCTTTAAACGGCAAAACCAACATCATCGCTTTTGGTGACATCCATTACAAGGTCAACATCCCTCCTCACCCTATCACTATCGTCATCCAAAATGGTCAACTCATCACCACGGAAAATACCACGCCCGAGTTTGAAGCGATGCTAGAGATGATAAGAGCAGAAGAAAAGATAGTCTGGGTACGAGAGCTGGGTTTAGGGTTAAATCGTGCCTTTAGTAAAAATCGCTCTGTGTCTGACATGGGGACATTTGAACGAATGTGCGGGCTGCATCTCTCACTGGGAGCCAAACACGGCATCTATGCCAAAGAGGGTTTTAAGAGAAATAGCGGTAAATTCCACATAGATGTGATGATAGACACTAGCCTATTTGAGATAGATGGTCACACCGTTTTCAGCGAAGATGCTTGGCTCGTATAAATAGGCAAGAAAGAGAAGAAATGATAGAAAAAGAACAACTCATACAAGAGATAGAAAACGCATTTAAAGATGTGGAAATCAAAGACGGCATAGGCATTTACGAGGCAGATGAGATATATGTTGGAAGCAGCCCCAAACTCATCCAAAAAGGCAAAAATAAAGACAGGTTGTGGTGGCGTTCTTGGACGCAAATCGCTGACAAGTATATCGCTTCTTACTCCTCTGTGATGGATTTGATGGATGCACAAGGCATCAAGTGGGCTTTGCCTGCGTACATGATCTACATCGTCAACTTCTACAAAGAAGGCTCTTTGAGCGTCGATAGCACGATTTATACGCTCGAAGAGGGAGCTTTGGGCAAGGATGGGGCGGATCTTTTTACACCGGAACAAAAAAGAGCCATCGCACACTTTTTGTCCTATGTCCTCACACTGGGTGAAGAGTGGGTCGATGTAGAGTCAGCGCAAAATGCACTTGATGCAACATGGGGCAGATACTTGTGACGATGATAAAGAAAATTGTTTACCGCATAAGAGGTGGTGGTGTTTGTCCTCCTCAAAAATCCTATAGAGACATTTTCTTTTCGTTTCTTGGTGCTTTTTTGGGTATCTATCTCATCTCGACTATCAATCATTTTATGCAGATAGAACCGATCAATCAGCTTTTTGTTGTAGGCTCATTTGGTGCGTCTGCTGTGTTGGTGTATGGTGCACCTCAAGCTGACTTTTCACAACCTAGAAATCTTCTAGGGGGTCATTTTATCTCCGCACTGATTGGCGTTGCGATGTTTGAATATGTCAATTTAGATATCGCTATCGTGAGCGCCTTGGCTGTTTCACTCTCTATCGTTGCGATGCACCTGACTAGAACCCTGCATCCACCCGGAGGAGCCACTGCCCTACTTGCCATCATCGGTTCAAACCAGATTCATACTTTGGGCTTTATGTTTGCATTTACACCCATTTTAACTGGTGCCGTGCTTTTACTGCTTGTCGCTCTTGTGGTCAATAACCAAACAAAAAACAAACAAAAACACTACCCACGCTATTGGTTTTGATGCAACTGGTTTTGAGATAGTCGTGAAAATACTATGCTTTACTTTAGACAATTTTCATCTTAACTTGGTTATTATCAACACACTTTATACTAATGATATTTTACACTTAAATGGAGAAGACAAAAGATGAGTACACACTATCACGCTGTTTTAACTATCGCAGGAAGCGACTCGGGTGGATGTGCTGGCATACAAGCAGACATCAAAAGCATCTCTGCTAACGGTGGTTATGCTGCCTCTGTCATTACCGCCTCCACTGCACAAAACACCCAAGGGGTCACAGACATCCATGCTATCCCTATACCGCATGTTATTGCACAAATGGAAGCGGTTTTAAGTGACATAGATTTTGGTGCGGTTAAAATAGGGATGTTGTACTCAAGCGAAGTCATCGAAGCAGTACAACAAACACTCGCGCGTTTTGAAGTAAAAAATATCATCCTTGACCCCGTGATGGTTGCAACTTCAGGTGACAAACTCATCGACGATGCTGCTATAGAACGACTCAAAGCATTTTTGCCACATACACTGCTCATCACCCCAAACATCCCTGAAGCAGAAGTGCTCATCGCTCACTCCATAAGCCCCATAAACCTTGAAGCAAGCGCCAAAGAGATAGGTGAACGCTACAAAGTCTCTGTACTGCTTAAAGGCGGACACCTCAAGCTCAGCGATGAGATGACCGATGCACTCTACAACCACACAACAGCTAAAGTCACGCTCATCAAAAATCAAGCCATCGACACCATCAACACCCACGGTACAGGATGCAGCCTCTCTTCAAGTATTGCTACCTTTATCGCATTGGGTGAAAGTTTGGAGGAGGCTACCATCAAGGGATGTGCGTACCTCAACAAAGCCATCTCTGAGGGCAAAGACAAGGTCTTAGGTAAAGGGCATGGTCCTATCAACCATTTTGGAGTATAAGTGACACATTCTGTCTCTAAAAATATCCAGATTTCACTTCTTCTCGTGGCAACTTTAGGAGTGATGTCAGGCATCACCGTGGTCTCTTCTTTACCCCTCATTAGTCACACATTTGCAGAGATACCCCATATTGAGTTTCTCTCCAAGCTGATGCTCACCATCCCCTCCATCATCATCGCACTTTTTGCACCCTTTGCAGGACACATCGTCGATAAATTTGGACGGCTCAAACCGCTCTATGCAGGTATTACACTCTTCATCTTAGGAGGAAGTTCGGGTTTTTATCTACATGATTTTTATGTTATATTGGTAGGGCGTGCTATTTTAGGGTTTGGTGTTGCGCTCATCATGACCAGTTCTACTGCTCTTGTGGGGGACTACTTCAACGAACAAGCACGACACAAGTTTATGTCTAAGCAAGGTTTGGCTGTGGGTATGGGAGGTATTCTCTTCATTACCACAGGAGGTCTGTTGGCTCAGATGCATT
>DYTF01000053.1:5895-7859 GCA_020726105.1 Sulfurovum sp.
GGTATGGGAGGTATTCTCTTCATTACCACAGGAGGTCTGTTGGCTCAGATGCATTGGTCTTACCCTTTTGCCATCTATCTTGTACCCCTACTTTTTTTACCATTTTTACTCAAGTCTCTTTATGAACCGCCCAAACAAGCTCATCTGCCAGAGCAAGAACTCGAAGCCAAACTTCTACCCGTCTATCTTACGGGGTTTTTCGTGATGGTACTGTTTTATATGCTTCCCACCCAACTGCCCTACCTCATCGTCAACACCTTAGGAGGAAAACCCCAAACAGTCGGTTTTGTCATCGCAACCGCTATGACATTTAACGCGCTCACTTCCATGCAGTATGCTAAAATAAAAGCAAGACTGAGTTATGTGCAGATTTACAGTGCAACCTTTTTACTTTTTGGATTAGGGCTGTATTTGTTTTCTCGTGCTGGGAGTATCACCGAACTCTTTTGGGCAACTGCCCCCACAGGGATGGCATTTGGGCTTCTTTTGGTCAATACCAATGCATGGTTTCTCTCCCAAGTACCCCCAAGCAAACGCGGCCGTGCCTCAGGCTTGCTCACCTCCAGCTTTTTTCTGGGTCAGTTTGCTTCTCCTCTGTTATTTCAACCCATCGTCGCCCACTTTGGCATCCAAGGTTTGTTTTTACTTGTAAGTGGGGTTTCTGTTTTGGTGGGCTTGGTGCTGTTTATGAAAAGTCGGTAAATATCAGCAAATTAAGCCTACGGTTGCTTCACCCATTGGCTCATTCCCCATTTATCAAGCGTCTTATCTGCCCACTCAACACTTTTGTCACTATGACAGTTATTGCAGGCATTGGGAACAGCATATTTTTGAGTCTCTTTTGGCGTGATAAACCCAAATACATGCGCCCTAACCGTCAAAGGAGACTCTGGAAGGTGTCTACTTGTTTTGGGCATATGACACTCGATGCAGCTTGAACCGTTTGAGTCTGCTTTATGATGCGTGTGTTCTTCAAGTGTAGTCTGATGTGGGCCTATGGCTGAGCCTAAGGTATGACACTTCATACACACCGCATCACCCAATGGTTTTGTGGTGGTACTGTTAAGCACATGTGGGTCGTGGCAGTTGATGCAGGTAATGCCGTGTTGATACATCAGTGATTGCACAAATTCATTGCCTTGGGTACGGTTTTTCTTACCGACGCCATTGCCATAAAACTCACCCGTCTCTTTGCCTTCAAAAGGTGCAGGCATCTTGTAGGGATGCAAAGGTTTACCGGGTTCATATCCTTTTGGGTAGTCACGCACATCCCCAAAAAGTGCTGCCATACTGGCATGTTCCATGCGTTTGTCACGGTTACGCATATGACATTGCAAACAGACTTCTGTAGCGCGTTTTGGGTCTGAATTGCTCGCTTCATAGAGGTGATTTTCTTCGGGTTCTTCCACATGTTTACTAGCAGGCCCATGGCAGGATTCACAGGAGATAGCAGGCTCTGTACGCTTCTGCTGACTCATGAACCCTGTAAAGTGACATCCATCACAGGTTTTTGATGTACCGATGGTACTATTGTTGTGCTCAAAACCATTTTCATACCAGTCTTTATAGGTTTTATACCCTTGCCACTGCTTCGTTTGGGTGTTCCACTGATAATTTCCCACTACGAAATCTTGCGTACCGTTAATCTCTTTATGGAGCATATAGCGTTGTTTAAACTTGCCTCCGATGGTAAATGCCACATCTTCTTTTTTAAAGTTGGCTTCTTTGGGAAGTGTCGCAAAATCTCCCACAATCACCGCCATATTTTGATGCGGATCTTGAATCATCTTAGAGTGATACGAAGCTTTCCATGCAGTAAATTGCTCTTCATGGCATTTTTTACATTTTTGTGAGCCTACATAGGTGGCATCTTTTTGTGAGGTAGGTTGTACATCCACATTGTCTCTTACTTGTGCTTTACTGAGTTGCCCGATATAAGGGATGATTTTCCCGTGTTCCTGATA
>DYTF01000053.1:7959-9525 GCA_020726105.1 Sulfurovum sp.
TTTTGTGTAGCACGGTAAAAATAATAAAGCACCCCCACATACAAAAGAGCTACAAAAGGTACAGCAAAATACCAATGTGCTTTTGCCCAAGCAAGAAAATGAAGTATCTTCTCACCAAAATACCACGCCAACAAAATCGTAATCGCCGCCCAAACCCATGCGCTAATCAGGTTGATAATCGCAAAAGTTTTAGCATCGTAGCGTGTCAAGCCTATAGAGACGGGGATAATCGTTCGCATCCCATACATGTAGCGTTGCACGAAGACGATACGCCATCCATATTTTTTGAGTAAAAGGTGTGCTAGGGCTATCTTTCTTCTTTGACTTTTGAACTTTTTATGCACATAGGGTTTGTTAAATCTTCCAATATAAAAATAAATCTGATCACCCACAAATCCACCGAGACCTGCTATGAAAATCGCCAAAAAAAGATTCATATCTCCCGTATGAGACATAAGCCCCGCCATAATAAGCCCCGCTTCTCCCTCAAGAATACTCCAAACAAAAAGAATAACATAGCCATAAGTTTTTAACAGTTGTAAAAATTTATCTTCCACCCCATCGCCTGGAGCATTGTAGAGCACATAAGCCACCAATGCTATAAAGCTCACGAGAATAAGAGCAAAAATCTTTCCTGAGTATCTTTTTAACTTTTCTTGAGTAGTTTCTAGCATAGGATTCCGATTCATATTTTAAAGTATAAGCGCATCATTATATCAAGACTGAGTTAATAATGTTAAACACTTTTGGCATATATTGCACTTTAGAGTGAAAATAGCACACTTAGAGATAATGCACCCCAACATAAACAGCTACCTCAGTAGGTGAACTGTACACTTCAAAATCTGTCTCATAGGCGCGCCTTTCATCTACGCTAGGGTCTTCAAAATACGCCCAAATATGCTTCCAGCAGTTCATCACTGCAACATGCAGTTCACCTTTGGCGGAAAACTTGAGGTATCTTCCTGCTTGGATTGTTACACTTTGTGTATAACCATCACAGTCCCCTTCTACTCCAGCCAAAAGGTCATACGACCCATTAAAGTCAGACTCATAATGATGATACACACCATAATGCGGAAACGGTGGTGCGTAAGTACCTATCAACTCACCCCAGAGTGCGCCTATCTTTTGGGTCTCTGGGTTCATCTCGCCTGCGTTACAAGTTCTGATTTTGAGTCCACTTATCTGTTTGGCTTTGATGTCTACTTTTTCTATATGGGTCATGTTCATCCTTTAAAAGGTATCTGCGTACTGCGCTTCATTGTAGCCCACCAGCACCTTTGCGTCACCATACTCGATAACAGGTCGCTTGATGAGATAATTCTCTTTTGTCATCCATGCGATTTTGCCCTCATTATCCAAGTTAAGTTCTTTGAGTTTAAGGTCTCTGTACTTTGTGCCTTTGGCATTAAAAAGGAGTGCCAAGTCGACCTTTGTAAGCCATTCGCGTATCTTTGCTTCATCTACCTTTTCTTTTTTATAGTCGACAAAATCAAAGGCGATGCCTTTATCTTTCATAAATTTGATTGCCTTGCCTACACTCGAGCAGGTCTTAATGCCGTA
>DYTF01000009.1:0-4735 GCA_020726105.1 Sulfurovum sp.
TCGTATCCCTCTATGGCGAGCGGATACATACTGATATCGACTGAGATTTGCATCGTTTATCCTTTAAAAATCATAACTCAGTGTGACGCCAGCTGTTCTTGGTGTGCCGAGCTGTACATACTCTTCTACAGTGTACCCATTTCCTGGGTTATTACCAAAGTCACCAAATCCTCGTGTTTGGTAGACTTCATTGGTGATATTTCTTACCCACAATGAAGCCGTAAACTCACCCGTAGTGTACTCCAAGCTTGCATGCCACAAATCATACGCTTCTGCTTTTTCGTTATGACGATTTGAGAAATAAAAGGCATCTTTACCTTCAATATTGCTTCTAAATGTCCATGCATCAAAAAACAGATAATCCAAACCGATGACATATTGGTACTTTGGAGCATGTGCTGGGGTACGACCTTGAACGGCCGTATTGCTTGGGAAACTGTCAAACTTCGATTGGAGCAAACCGATACTTTCAAAAATATGTAAATTCTCAATCGGATAATAATCAACCTGAGACTCCAAACCATAGTAGCTACCCTCTGCCGCATTGCTCAAATAATCAACAAATTCTGTACTACCGTCTCCTCTATTTATAAGAAAAGAATCTTCTACTTGTTGGTCTTTGCGTTTGCCATAAAATAAGTTTAAACGACTCTTTATTTTATTGTCAAAATGGCTAGAATTGAGCCCCAAATCAACATTCCACAAAGTTTCTGTTTCATACTCTTTTTGTGTGCTACTAAGGCGCGTATCTGCATTCGCGCCTCCTGGTTTATATCCTTTAGCCAGCGTCACATAAAAGAGTCTATTGGTGGCTTGTTGGTAATTTAGACCTATTTTACCGCCTGTTAAAACTGCTTGAGTGTCTATGCTTGAGAGGTCAGAGTCTCCATACTGTGCCTCCCACTGCTCGACTCTCAAGCCTGTCACTAGCGTAAATTTGTTCGTAAAGTGTGTGTCTAATTGCCCGTAAAGTGCTGTGTTTTTGGTGGCATAATCTGATAAAAATGGAGATGCAAGATAGGTATAATTACGCGTCAAATCTTCAGAGAAATCTTTATAGTATGCACCAACTGTCCAGTCGGTCATACCTGAAAAAATACGCCCAGCTTCATCTGAGACTAAACGCACATCTGCATCGAGCTGTTTTCTGTCTCTTAGGTACTGATCAAATGAGCTATAAGGAAACAAACTTTCATCAAACTCCCCTACGAAAGACCAATCTTCATCATAAGAGTATTCCAAGTCAGACTGAGAGTAACTCAAAGCAGAAACAAGATGCATCTCTTGACTCATCTGATAGGTAGATTTTAAAGCAAAAGCATTTGTCTTTTGTGCATCTGCACCTGGTTGGTCAGCATGAGAATTTCTTGAGTTATCAAAAGTAAATGCATCATAGCCGTTGTTTATATCGACATGTTGAAGTGTTAAGTCAATCGTATGTCTATCTGAAGCAAACCATTTCAGTTTGGCTTTGGCTGAAAGTTCATCGATGTTTGCCGTATCGTCACGACCCAAATAAGTATTATTTGTATAGCCGTCAGAACTGTTTTGATAAATTGTAAACCTAGAGAGTAGTTCATCTTTGATGATTGGTGCGTTGAGTGTAAGTCCAAAAGCTTTTGTATTGTAATTTCCAGCTGTTGCCTCGACATGTCCACCTGCCTCATCTGTTGGCTCATTTGTTTCTATATTGACAACACCTGCAAGACCATTTGCTCCAAAAGTTGTGCCCTGTGGCCCACGAAGTACTTCGATTTGTTTCGTGTCATACAGCGTTACACCCAAAGCAGACTGAGAAAAATCAATCCCATCTGCAATAATCCCAACAGAAGGATTGATAGGTGTCACAAACTGAGCACGCTCACCAATGCCTCGTATTTGGATGTATTTTGCTTTTGAAGCCCCTGAAGAGAAGTTGACATTTGGCTCAGCTGCTATGACTTCTACAAAAGATTGAGACGCTTTATCGTAGAGATTTTTTTCATCAATAAGGCTCACTGAACCTCCAACTTGAGAGAGATTTTGCTCTCTAAAATCAGCGCCGACCACGATGGGGTCAAGATTGACTTCTTGCGCAAAACTTGCAGTGCCGAAGAGTGCATATACTGCGATAATGGAGCTGGTTAAAATGTGTGATTTCATGATATTTCCCTTTAAGCGTGATAGATGAAGGGAAAAAAGGAAGTAGATAAAACGAGATAAAAAGTTATCGTTGTTTATATACAAGCCTCTTCCCTACGCTGGCATTACCCAGTTCAAGTTCGACGGGTTTTCTCAGCCTAAACAGGCACCCCGAGAGATTGATAGGTACTTATACAAAAAAGAGTCTATCGTTATCCTTAAAAGAGTCCATAGGCGTTCCTACTTTAGGCAAACTGATGCCAAAACGGCGTACCAACAGTCGGCGTTGAGGGTGAAGCAAACTCTCGTTTTTGCATCACACCTGCTTCATACCCGAGTCTTCCCGCCTCTACCGCGCGCTTAAATGCATCTGCCATCCGTACAGGATCTTGCGCCAAGGCAATGGCTGAGTTTAGCAATACTCCATCATACCCAAGCTCCATCGCCTGAGTGGCATGTGAAGGTTTTCCGATGCCTGCATCGATGATGAGTTTCAGCTCTGGAAACTGCTTTCTGATGGCAGTCAGATTGTCTGGATTCATCAGTCCTTTACCTGAACCTATCATCGAACCCCATGGCATCAAAATCTTACACCCCACATCTGCCAAACGCTTTGCTACTACTAAATCATCTGTGGTATATGGAAAGACCTCAAAGCCTTCGTTAATGAGCACTTCTGCAGCTTTAACTGTCTCAAACGGGTCAGGCTGTAGGTTGTATTGGTCACCTATGACTTCGAGTTTTATCCAGTTTGTACCAAATACCTCTCTCGCCATTCGTGCGGTGGTGATAGCTTCTTTGGCAGAATGTGAGCCTGCCGTGTTAGGTAAGACTTCAATGCTTAATGACTTGATAATATCCCAAAATGGGTTTCTAGCTCCCTGCCCTGCAGATTGTCTTCTTAAAGATACTGTGACTATCTGCGCACCTGAAATCTTAATCGCATCTTCCATAGTCGCAGGGCTTGGGTACAGTGCTGAACCGATAAGTAAACGGCTACTTAGCATTTTACCGCCTATTTGCCATGTTGTATTTTTTGTTTCCAATACCTGCATCCTTTCATCCTCCTTGAACAGGTGCTAAGATTTCAAGCCTGTCATTCTCATGAACAAGCATTTTTTCATAGTCACTTAGCGCTACAAATGTCCCATTTAACGCAAGCGCGAACCCTTTTCCTCTATAGTCCAATGCCTGAATCGTCTCTGCAATGGTGAGTGTACTAGAAATAGTTTTTGTTTCCCCATTCACGACAATATTTATCATTTTATGCTCCCACTTCTTCTAGTGTACTGTCTATCCACCGTGGGGGATGCGCTTCTAAAAACCCTTTGGCTAACGCCTCTTCTACTACAGCGGGAGCCAAAAGATAGCCGTGTCTGTAAAGCCCATTGATGCGTGTGAGTTTTTCACTCTGTTCTATGAGGGGTAGATTGTCTCTCATGGCAGGTCTGCAGTTGGTTACCATCTTGGCAATGCGTGCCTCTGCAAATCCTGAGTGCATGCTATAGACAGCTGAAAGCAGCTCCAAACTTGAACGCACCGACATTGGACTTTTGTCTTCGCTTTCTATCTCTGTCGCACCGATGATGTATCTATTGTGTGGTCTTGGTACGATGTATATCTTGTAGCGTGGATGTAACATCCTTGTAGGTCTGCTTATCTTCACTTCAGGAGCGTCGAGCCAAAACACTTCACCTCTGACACCCCGTAGGTTTTCTACCTGTGTCTGTGCACCCAAACCTCTTGCATCAAAAACCCAGTCAAAAGTATCGGTTTGTCCATTATGACAAATGCTCCCCTCTTGTACTGTATCTACTATTGATGACTGATGCCACGCAACATCAGGATGAGAAAGAAGGTAGGTACTTGAAGTTTTCATAAATAGCTGCGCATCCACATATCCTTCTTGGGGGATAAAAAATGCTTTACTATGCTGCGCCAAATCAGGCTCAAGTGCCATAATGCCCGTCTTATCTAACAGTTGTATCTGAGATGCTTCTTTGACTTTTGACTGCAGCGTTGCGATAAAATGCTCCAGCTCCCCATAGTCTTGTGGATGTGCCGTAATGATGCTACCTTTTTGCTGATAAGCTTCAGGTATCCCGATCTGCCCCAGCAACTCTGGCCATAGTGTTATAGAACGATTTCCCTGCTCAAAAATGCTCGACTCCGCACTCTCAAGTTCTGCAAAGACTGCCAGCATCCCTGCAGCCGTCATCCCTGCGGCTTTATCGCCATACGCCCTGTCTTCATCAAACAGTGTGATGTGGTGTCCTAAGCGCAAGAGATTTAAAGTCAAAACTCTTCCAACTAGACCCGCACCTGCTATACCTATGTGCATATCAATCCTTTTTTACATTAATCACGCAACGCGTGCCATTGTCGCTCCGAACACCCTTGAAAGCAGAGCGATTTGAGAGGAGCGACGCTTTTTTGCTTCGTTTTTTCTAAAAAAATGAAGAGAGTAACACCATCACAATCAGGCTCAAAGGAAGCTTGATAAAATGATGAACTCGCATTAATTCTCTAACTTCTCTACTTCCACATAGACTTCAGAACCCAGTTCCTGAAATTTCATCGACATCATATCCATCCCGTGTTGTTTTGCACTTTC
>DYTF01000009.1:4835-6772 GCA_020726105.1 Sulfurovum sp.
CCATCACCCAAAGAAAAAGTCACATCATAGGTTTTCATGATTTCACAAATCTCTTCAAAGTGTGTATTGAGGAAATTTTCTTGATGGTGATGTATCATCCATTTTGCCATAATCGCCCCGCCACGACTCACGATGCCCGTGACGCGTTTGGTCGTCATAGGCACATGGTGCAACAAAAGTCCTGCGTGAATCGTAAAATAATCCACTCCCTGCTCTGCTTGTTCAATGAGCGTATCTCTAAAAACTTCCCATGTCAAATCTTCAGCGATGCCGTTGACTTTTTCAAGCGCCTGATAGATAGGCACTGTCCCGATAGGCACAGGAGAGTTACGCAAAATCCAGTCGCGCGTGGTGTGGATGTTTTTTCCTGTGGACAAATCCATCACCGTATCCGCTCCCCAACGAGTTGACCAGACCATCTTTTCAACTTCTTCAGCGATACTTGAAGTGGTGGCAGAGTTTCCTATGTTGGCATTGACTTTCACTAAGAAGTTGCGTCCGATAATCATCGGTTCTACTTCAGGGTGGTTGATGTTACACGGGATGACGGCTCTGCCTTCAGCTACCTCTTTTCTGACAAACTCAGCTGTTACTTGTTGGGGTAAATTTGCGCCGAAGTTTTCGCCTTTGAGTCTTGCTTCTCGTTCTTCATTTTGCAGATACTCCGCATTCATAGCAAGATTTTGACTCTCACGCAGTGCGATAAACTCCATCTCAGGCGTGATGATGCCTTGACGCGCGTAGTACATTTGAGAAACATTGCCATTCTTGCCGTCTTTACCCCTTTGAGCTCTAAGTGGTGTTCGCACCAACCCCGTAGCACCCGCTGTGACAAACTGGAGTTGCTCATCCGTGTTGTAGCCGTTATCTTGAGGTGCCATGATGCGTCCTTTGTACGCTTCAACATCACCACGCCCTTCTATCCATGTTTTACGGATGGCAGGGATGCCATTGCCTACATCGATGTCAACCGTAGGGTCAGTATAAGGTCCAGAAGTGTCATAGACGCCCAGTTTAGTCTCATTGGAAAGCAGTATTTCTCTTATGGGCACACGGATATCTTTGTGTATTTCGCCCTGTAGATAAACTTTAGTGGAGGCAGGAAACGGCTCACGAGTGAGAAGCTCATTGGAAGTTGTCAATGTGTCTTTGTATGATTTTGTCATAGATTATCCCTTTAAATTTTGTGTCAATTTATAGGGAAGAGGTGTGTAAATAGTGAAGGTGTAAAAATAAAATACCCGCATTGGGAATTCTAAAATTTATACAAATACTGTAGATACAAGACTCTTCCTTACGCTGGTATTACCCAGTTCAAGTTCGGCGGGACAAGCACGCGCGTGCTATCTCAGCTTCTGCTTTGCTTTCGCAAAACAGTAGCGCCCCGAGAGGTTGACAATGCAATATAATCTAATAAAGCTAAATCTATTCTTAAAAAAAGAAAAGTGAGGGTCTATGAGGAAATTATTCCTCTGTTTTCATATCCATGAGTTCAGCCAAAAGCTCTTCTATCTCTTCTTCTTCAAGCTCATCACGCCCCAGTTCTTCGATGATGGCAAAACACTCGGTACGCATCTCACGCATCTCTTCAAGGTCTTCTTTTTGCTCTGTTGAGGCTGTTTTTGCCTTGTCTATGGCTTCAAACAGTTCATCAATCGCCGCTTCAAGGTCTGGGATAATTTCAATTTCTAAAAGGTTTTTGAGTTTTTCTGCATTTGTCATCAGTTTTTCCTTCATTTTTTTGACTGTATTGTATCTAAAAATAAAGGTTGGTGGTTCACCCTGTGGTGTATTGTAGAAAAATAGTGTAAAATGCGAAAAACCTAAGGAAACACCATGCCAGACACACCTAAAACACCCATAGATGCAAACTTCTACAAGCGTGCTGATGCCATCATCGCGCTGGCTAATAGCCACATAAGCGAACAAACACCTCC
>DYTF01000009.1:6872-15282 GCA_020726105.1 Sulfurovum sp.
CCTTCAGCGTTTACTTTATCGATGAAAATAAGAAGGTTTCTTGCTGCTTCTTGGTAGCGTTTTGCTGTCTCGGAGTCTGGTTTATGGTAGGTTACAGGCATACCTGTGTCTCCACCGATACGAATCGCTGGCTCTATCGGGATGCGTGCTACTACTTCAGTGTTGTACTCTTTTGCGACTGCATCAGTTGTACCCATGCCAAAGATGTCTGACTCTGTGTCACAAGTAGGACAGATAAAGCCTGACATATTTTCGATGATACCCGCGGTCGGGATATGCAATTTTTGGAACATGCTCAGTGATCGTCTTGAATCATCGAGTGAAACTTCCTGTGGTGTTGTAACCGTGATACCCGCTGTTACAGGGACAGACTGAGCCAAAGTAAGCTGCGCATCGCCCGTTCCTGGAGGCATATCAATGACCAATACATCCAAATCTGACCACAAAATATCTCTTAAAAACTGCTCGATGGCTTTCATAATCATCGAACCTCTCCATAGAAGTGCCGCACCCTCTTCCATGATAGACCCCATAGACATAATCTCTACGCCATAGGCTTTTAGCGGTTGAAGTTTGTTACCTTGTATCTCTGGTTTGATGCCGTGCACACCCATCATACGAGGGATGTTCGGTCCGTAAATATCGGCATCCAAAAGACCTACTTTTTTACCTTGCATCGCCATAGCCACGGCAAGGTTTACTGATGTCGTTGATTTACCAACGCCACCTTTACCTGAACTGACCATCACAAAACTTTTCACATGAGGCGCGATGTTTTTACCGCTTACAGAGTTAGAGATTTGTTTTGGAGGTGTTGGGGCTACGATATTGATACCCACATGCTCAAAACCAAGTGTGTTCATCTCTGCTGTTGCTTCGGTGTTGATTTGTGCTTTAACCTCATCGGCTGAAGAGGTGATGTCTATCGTGAGTGTAATATTTTTTTCATCAATAATCTGAATATCTTTTACAAAACCAAATGTTACGATATCTTTCGTAAATCCTGGGTAGGTAACATTTTTCAATGCTTCCAATACATTTTCTTCTGTCATAGGGTACTCCTTCGTGTTAAACTTAAAGGAGTTATACCGATACAATCTTAAATTAGATTTAAAATTTTGCCTGCCAATTAAAATAGGAGTCATTCACTCTTAATTAAAGAATTGCTAAAGCCAACTCTTGTATAATGCGTTACAATTTGATACACTAAAAAGACAGGAAAAGATTTGTCCTCTACCACTTTGATACTTCTTGGAGCAGGCAGCTCAACTCGGTTTGATTGTGCTGTAAAAAAACAGTGGCTTTACACAGAAGATAGACCCTTATGGTTACATGTTGCAGAGCACTTTGAGGCAGCTGCAGACTTTGATAAGATTATTATCGTCTCTTCGTCTGACGAGATACGCTTTATGAAACACTTCGCCCCTTACACTTTCATAGAGGGTGGCGACAGCAGACAAGAGTCATTGCAAAATGCACTTAAAAAAGTAACATCTAAGTATGTTCTTGTCTCTGACATTGCCAGATGCTGTGTGCCCACAGAGATGATAACGCGTATTTTAGCATCCAAAGAGGTGGCTTCTTGTATCGTGCCTGTATTGCCTGTTACCGATACGCTCTATCTTAATGGCTCCCCTGTTGACAGAGAAAAAGCGCACATCATCCAAACCCCACAACTTTCACAGACCTACACACTCAAACAAGCACTGCAAACCCAAACCCTTTTTACAGATGAGAGTTCAGCCATCACTGCCTTAGGTGAAAGTGTCCATTTCGTAGAAGGCTCACCCGACGCCCATAAGCTTACCACGCTAGCAGACTTGCAGAAACTGCCTTGCCTTAAGCCACCTTGCGCTAAAACACTCACAGGGATTGGCATAGATATTCACCCGTTTGAAATGGGGAAAACAATGGTTCTGTGTGGAGTCGAGATAGACGCCCCGTATGGATTTAAGGCGCACAGTGACGGCGATGTTGCCATTCATGCACTCATTGATGCACTTCTAGGCGCAGCGGGCATGGGTGACATCGGGGAACTGTATCCAGACACTGATGCATCCTACAGTGGCATCGACTCCAAAAAACTACTTGGGGACACAGTAAGTAAAATTACCTCTTATGGCTTTGTCGTAGGCAATGTGGATTTGAGTATCGTAGCAGAAGTACCCAAGCTCTTACCCTATAAAGAAAAAATGCGTCAAACACTCGCCTTGCTGCTTGGCATACGCAGTAATTTTGTGAACATCAAAGCAACAACAGCTGAAAAACTGGGTTTTGTGGGAAGAAAAGAAGGCGTGAGTGTTCATGCTGTTGCGAATTTAACTTATTTGGATTGGAAAAAATTATGAAAATCATCATTGTGGAAAATGAACTGTATCTGGCACAAAGTATCGCTTCCAAATTAAGCGGAAATGGCTACGATACGGAGATATATTCCTCTACGAAAGAAGCGATGAAGAGTCATGGCGATGTCTACCTACTCTCAACCAACCTTCCAGGACAGAGTCCTGCACCCCTGATTAAAGAGTTCAAAGACAAAATCATCATCCTGATGGTGAACTATATCAACAACGATACGGTAGGTGAGCCTTTGAGGCTTGGAGCGAAAGACTATATCGTTAAACCTTTTATGCTTGAAGACTTGATGCGTAAAATTGGGCACTATAATGAATACCAAACACTCCGACGACAAACATCGCTTTATCAAGAGTATATGCAAAATCTGCTCAGTGACATCAAAACAGATTTTGAAGTAGATACCATCACAACGCCTCTCATCATAGAAACCAACTACCAAAGACTTGTCGATAAAATCGTCTTTGAACATGCAGAAAAAAACAGCATATTCTTAACTTTTGTTCCATTGCGCGATAAGGACTGGAGAGAGAAGATAAGCAAAAGTAGCTCCAATACAATACTCTATATCACAGAAATTCATGAACTCAAAAAAACAGACAGAGAGTTTCTTTTAGATTTACTCAAAGCCTATCATTTTATTTTATGCACGACTGTTCCTATAGAGTCTGAATTTAAAACACTCACACTCAATACTGATTCTAAACTTTACGACCAAAATGAAATTTTAACCATTGATGACTATGTCAAATTTATCGTCAATAGTTTTCAATATAAACTTCCCGATACCGAGCTTTCTAAAAAATTGGGGATTTCGCGAAAGAGTTTATGGGAAAAACGAAAGAAATACAATTTGTTTAAAAAGAAATAATGAACTTCACCAAACAGTAAGGGTTATCATGCAAAAAAACAAATCGCTCTTTATCGACACAGAAGCACTCTCAACACTCGCACTTGTTAAAGCAGGACTCATCGCACCTGTTACAAAGCTCATGAACAAAAAAGAGTCCAAAGAGGTAGATAAGACCAGATACTATCGTGGTGTGCCTTTCCCTTTTGCATTTATACTTGCCCCAAAAGGTGAACAAAACAATAAAATTCTTAAAAATGCAGAACGGGGTGATATTCTTGATTTGATTTGTGATGAAAAAAAAGTGGGAGAACTTGTCGTCGATGAGACATTTGCAGTAGATACACAGCAGCGTCTGATGAATATCTATGGTACTACAGACACGGCACATCCTGGTGTCAAAAACACAAGTAACAGGCTCGGCTCACTAGCAGTCAGCGGTGAATATACCGTAGAGTATCCACTCATTAGAGACAATATCAAACGCATCAAATCAATGATTAGCAAAACAGGTGCGACCTCCATTAGTTCTATTATGCTAGCAGCCAACCCGCTTAACCGTGCCCATGAACGAATGATACGCCAAGCCCTTAGTTCTGTTGATTTGCTCATTATTTTTTTACGCAAACCTTTTACCACGGAAGGGCTTCGCTATGACATTCGTTACGATGCACTCAATACTTTCATTGAGAATTTCTTGCCACACAATAAAGTTCTGGTCATTCCTTTCGAGAATTCCTATATTTTTGCAGGACACAATGAACTGATTTTGGATGCACTTTTGGCAAAAAACTATGGCTGCAATCAGATTATTGTTGGCAGAAACCATGGGGGATTAGGGTTGTATTATGACCATAACCGTATCAACACCGTGTTTGACCACTGTAAAAATATAGGCATTGACATACAAACTATCGATGAGTTTGTGTACTGCAACACCTGTAAAACACTCGTAAATGCACGCACTTGTCCTCACGGTAAACATCATCATGTGCACTACCATTCAGAGTCCATCATGCAACTGATGCAAGCAGGACTCATCCCTCCATCCATCTTAGTGCGCAAAGAGGTCTCTGCCAATATTTTAGCCGCACTCTTCCCTGATAGATTTAAAAACCTTCAAGAGATGTATTATGCGCTCATCCCTAGTTCTGGACTTTTAGAGGAGCAAAGCGAAGAGCAGTTTTATCTTGCGCTTGTTGCACTCTATCAAACCTCTTCACTGACTTAAACCAAGGAGTCTTTTATGACAATTCAAAAACTTTTTCTCACCTTTGCTGGAGCAGGACTCTCCCCTAAAGCCCCTGGCACAGTCGGTACACTGGCTTCACTCCCTATAGGTCTGTTTGTACTTTATGCACTAGGACTAGAGACGCTGTTTATGCTCACACTTGCCATTACCATCATCGGCATCTTTGAAGTCAATAAGTATGAAAAAACCACAGGCATCCATGACCAACAACATATCGTCATTGATGAAGCAGTGGGTATGTGGTTGAGTTTGATGATAGCCTACTCTACCGCCATCACCCTAGAGTATGCTTACGCTGAGTATTACGCTATCTTTTTTAGTTTTGCTGCATTTCGTCTTTTTGATATTTGGAAACCCTCAACCATTGGCTGGATAGACAGAGAACTTAAAGGAGGACTTGGTGTCATGCTCGATGATGTCCTAGCAGGCATTGCAGGTGGGCTCTTGAGTGTTGTGCTTCTCATGAGCATAGACAGACTACTTTAATCGTACTTGTTCTCCGTAAGTCCTCTTAGGTGTTCACGATACACCTCCACATCAAACGCCTCAACGCGTGCCACACCCTCTTCAAAAGCTGCCTTTGCCACAGCTGAAGCCACCCACACAAGCACTTCTTTGTTAAAAGGAAGTGGGATAATGTGCGATTTGCCATAAACAATCTCTTTGTTGCCGTATGCTACTTTCGCATACTCAGGCACAGGCTCTTTTGCTAGCGTCGCTAGAGCATGTGCCGCTGCCATTTTCATTCCCTCTGTTATTTTTCGTGCGCGCACATCAAGTGCGCCTCTAAAGAGTGCAGGAAATCCCAATACATTGTTAATCTGATTGGGATAATCTGAACGCCCTGTCGCCATAATCGCATCCTCTCTTACTGCAGCAACCTCTTCTGGTAGTATTTCTGGCAGTGGATTTGCCAAGGCAAATATCACAGGGCTGGATGCCATCTTAGCTACCATAGTTTGGCTGAGTGCCCCTGCTTTGGAAAGCCCTAAAAACATATCGGCATCTGTTATGGCATCTTCTAAAGTCAGTGCGTCGGTTTGGACTGCAAAATCTTGTTTATAAACATTTAAATCTTCACGCGCCAACGATACGACTCCCTTAGAATCACACATCACAATATGCTTGACGCCAAAAGCACGGTACATCCTCGCACACGCTATGCCTGCTGCACCTGCACCGTTGATGACGATTTTTATCTCTTCGGCTTTTTTACCTGTAAGTTCAAGTACATTCATAAGCCCCGCAGTGGTGATGATGGCCGTCCCATGCTGATCGTCATGAAAAACAGGAATATCAAGCTCTTCTTGTAAGATGCGCTCCACTTCAAAACACTGGGGTGCTGCGATATCTTCAAGGTTGATGCCGCCAAATGTGGGGGCGATGGCTTTACAGGCAGCGACTATCTCCTCCACACTATGCACATCGAGTTCAATATCAAACGCATCCACATGGGCAAATTTTTTAAAGAGTACCGCTTTGCCTTCCATGACAGGCTTCGATGCCAAAGGCCCTATGTTTCCCAAACCCAGTACGGCTGAACCATCCGATATGACGGCTACAAGATTGGAGCGGTTCGTGTACTCAAAAGAAAGAGCGGGGTTTTGATGGATTTCAAGACAGGGTACGGCAACGCCTGGTGTGTACGCCAAAGAGAGTTCATACTGTGTATCACAAGGTTTTGTGACATCGATACCGATTTTGCCTTGTTTATGGTAAGCCAATACCTCTTCGTTACTTATCTGAATCATCATGTGCCTTTTTAGAATATGATGATGAGTATACCCCAAAAATACTAAATTAGCCTCCTCTTAGTCTTCAAAATACTCTTCAACAATCTGAGGAAAAAATTTGATGGTTTTGCGTGCTTTAGCAATCTTGGGCTCAAACACCACTGCTGTACTGGGGAATTTTGTCATGCATTCGGTATAGATATCAATCTTGTCTTCCATGTGTTCTTCTAGTGCATCTAGCACCGACTGCATATTTTCTTTGTTAGTCGCAAACTTCATCAGCAACTCAAACATCCGTTTTCTGGGATGAATCGCCATAGAGTCCCCTGCTTCCAATGCAATATTTTTAATGTCCCATTTTGAGATATAAATACCACTCACATACGGTGCAACCAATTTGGCATACAAGGCTTCCGTGTAAGAAGGGTAATCTTTCAAATCAACCGCCTCCTCTGCTTCGCACGAACCGTCCATGCACATTTCTGAGGGCGCAACAAAATCTTTTGCGCTCATATTTTCAAATTCTTTTCTAAAATCGTTCATTTCTTTCACTCCTTTTCTCCTATAAGTGTGGGTATCATATCCACATCTATCTGTGCCTTGAACCACCTGTTTGCGATGAGCATGATTTTTGCTACAAAAATGATGTGCTCATCCAAAAATTCGGGTTTAACAAACAAGGCCTTCGCCTCATCATCCAAACAGTAGCCAAAAACCTTACCATCAAGCACTTCAATAAAATCAACACGCCTTTCCCTACTCGCACAGTCGTTGAGTTGCGTGCAGTAAGGCAAGGCTTTAGATGCAAACTCTTTTTCTAACATCATTTGCGTAACTTTTGAACTGCCGACACTCGAGAAGGTAAAGTCAACATGCTCATCTTTGATATTCAGCGCAATCGCCGTTGCATTGAGTCCTTGATGCTTCATTATTTTGTTAAAATAGCGTCTCATGTAGCCTGTTTGTGCATTGTAACCCAAAATGGTACACAATCCTGTGTCTGGTTTTATCTCATGTGGCTGGATGATACACCTCCCTACGCTTCATTTCGCATGCGTATAGCATTCTCATGCAAAAACATCGCTTCTTCTTCTTCGGTTGAGCAACGAGGGCAGATTTGCTCTCCACCTTTATAGGTAAAGCTATTGCCACACTCCATACATCGTTTGATGTTAAAAGTTGCCAAAGTACGCTGGCTTGGTTCAAAAAACTCTTTGATTTCAAATCCACTTTGTAGCTGAATCGCATCAGGTTCACAAGCGTCATGACACAAACGGCACTTCAAGCACAACATCGCATCAAAATGAATCAGAGAAAATTTTGCATCCGAACTCAAAGCACCGCTGGGGCAGATACGGTAACAGATTTGACAGTTTGTACAGGCATCGGTGACAAATTTTTGGGATACAAAACTGACTTCTTCTTCGGGAAGTATCTCAAATGTCTCGGGCAGACCTGCTCGCTTGAGTGCAGTAAAGAGTATCTTGCGTTTATCAGGTACGCGTTTTTCTCTGATTTTTATGATAGTCTGCGCATCCAAACCAAAGCGTTTCAGTTCATCTGCATCAACTGCTTCATCAAAAGTTTTTTTAACCTTGAGTGCTCCTTTAATGGAGGCTGTCTCTAAAAAAGCACGTCTTGAAGCACTCTCTTCTTCTGCTTCTTCTTGTTCCTTACCCAACTTTGTTTTTATGACAGAGTTACTTGAAAGCTGTTTTGAAGAGAAAGAAGAAAGAATAAAGTTGGCTTCTTCGAGCATCGCGTGTATATGCGCAAACAAATCACTTCCCGCTTCATAAGAACTCAGATCCAACGATATCTCTTCATCGCTTGCCAATGCCAAGGCTACCCAATGCTCCACACTCAACACCGATAAACACGGTATGTTTAGTTTTGGAGAAATGTACCGTACTTTAGATTCCAAAAAAGCAAAGAAAAACTCTGTGGTTGAAAACCCAGACAAAGAAAAGGCTTCAGTAGGACATACACCCACACAAGCAGCAGCTTCGATACCTGTAGCGTTTGCAAAAGTAGGAAGATTGTCCACCATTTGAATACTTGAGGGGGCTACATCCATACACTTTGTACAGGCTGAAAACTTACTTTTGGCTCTCACACAGAGACTGACATCAAACTCTAATTGCATCAGTGTTCACAATAGCTTTGTAGTGTTTGCGTGATATACTCAAAATCACTCAATAAAAATTCTAAAGTCAACTC
>DYTF01000009.1:15382-19059 GCA_020726105.1 Sulfurovum sp.
TGGTCATCTCTGGTATAAAAACTTTCATACGGAATCAAATCGAGTAAAAACAAGTTGGCAAAATCTACATTATACTGCTCAGCTATGAGTGTCTCGTTTGAGTGTTTGGAGCGTTTATCCCAATTTTGATAGTGAGGAAATAGTGACAATAATGATTCATTGTTTTCAATGGTATCTAAAAATGTAGTATCAACTTCGGTCATCATCAGCCTAGATATGAGGGCATATAGGGCAATTCTATTTTCAATTTCTTCTTGTGTCATGGTGCTCTTTTAGTGGTAGTATATTTTGTAGCAGCGCAATAACGCTTCTTTATCAAAAAGAAGCGTTAAAGAGAGGGATTACCCTTTGATTTCAATAGACCATGCATTTTTGGTTAGTGGCCATACTGGTCGTTTGAGCTGCGTTGGTCTTCTGGTTGTGTTGGTACTGTCAAGCGGTCTTGCCAATTCATCTCTCCAAGCCTGATAAGTTTTGAAGTTGTTATCATAATTGACATAAATATCGCCTATAACTTCATCTTTACCCGCAAGCGTAATCGATACTTTTTGGTGCCAACAGTGAGCACACGAAATCGGGTCTGGGTGTGCAGGTGCAACAGCATTTTGCCATGAACCGCTCAATCCATCCCACCAAATATTATCAAGGTCTCTGTTAAACTCTTTAAACTGCCAAGAGTCTTTTCTCTCCATCAACCCAGCAACAATGCCTTGTTTTGGCTTCAATGTACCGATTTTATCATCCATTGTCATCTCATAGAGCGGTGAACCAACACCCATAACACCCAATTTTTCTTTAAATCCTGGTATTTCAACAGCATTTTGAAGTTTCCATCTGCCAGCGTGATGTGAACATGCCAAAGTACCTGGCAATACAGCCTCAGTTGGTACAGCCATCGCGATAAAATACCCAGACTCAAGTCCAGATACTGTATCTGAAATGGCTACTTTTATCTTATCACCACGCTTAATTCCCAATCTATCAGCATCAACAGTTGCTATCCAAACAGGATTGTGATTTTGTGAAATCTCCATCAAATGTTTAGAGTTCACCGAACGCGTATGAATGTTATAAGACAACCTAAAGATAGGATTGAGTGCGAAATCATTTTCATTAACCATATGGTCATGATGTACTTGCGACACGATATGTCTCATTTTTTCTCGTTGTTCTTTGTTGGTCGGGTACACTGGTATCGCATACTCAGGCCATTTCCAGTCTTTCATCCATGAGGCATAATACTCCATCTTACGGCTTTGAGAGTTAAATCCAGCTACCACCTTATCGCCCATCTTAATGCCCATTGCTTTTTCATCGTCTGTACCCAAGACTTTTGCTTTAGCGATACCTTTTTCATCAACCCACATTGAAGCTGCATCAAATTTAATTTCCATGGATTCTATTGCACCATCTTCGGCAATAAGTTCTCTTTCTTGAGGACGATAGATATTTGCTTTTTCCAGCCATGTACCCATATCACGCATCATTTCATAGTTAGGGTATTTGCTCCCTGCGTATTTAGGGTTCTTTTTCGCTTCGATGCTCAAATGGTGTACATTATCAAATACAGCTTGATACCACTCAGGGATAGTTACCGGTCTGCTTGGATCTTCTTTACTTGCCCAGTGTTGTCTCACGCCAAGGCTACCATCTGGGTCAACATGATACACCATAATATTTGCCCAAAACTCAATCTCTTCCCATACTTCACCAAGTCCTGCTTTGGTGTGTGCCTCAAGTGTCGCGCGCGTAGGGTTTTCAGCCACCCATCCCATTTTCTCCAAAGCCACCCTAAGTGCAGGCTGTCTAAAACTTAGCCATTGTGCAGGCATGGTTGCTTCAGAGTGTTGGTCGTGTCTCTCACTCGCCAAACCAGTTGGCAAGATGTAGTCACAGTACCAGTTTGTCTCAGACCATGTTGGAGAGAGGTTTACTGTCATCTCCATCTTGCTTTCGTTTTTGAGTACATCAATCCATCTGAAACCATCAGGGTTAATCCACGCTGGGTTATACATTCTAGGAATATAAAGTGCCAATTTTGTTGGTACATTCACGCCTTTTGCATGCCATTTTTGCTGCCATTCCTCATCTGCTAAGAGGTGTGGCAAGAGATAACTTGGCTCATTGGTCGAAAGAGGAAAATCAGGTGGCCATAGAAGCTCATTCCACGCATCAACTGCACCTGGTTTTTTGCCAGCCTGTGTTGCTGCATCCCCTTTTGCATTGACAAAGATTTCATGGAAATAATACTGCCCGTTATTGCCCACATCTCCCGTCATACATCCACGAAGTGCCAGTGCCAAAGTACCCGCTCTTACATTCATCCACCCACCGCGATTACCGATAGTTCCTGCTCTCCAAAAGTAAGTCGTTACTTTGTCTTCAGCCTCAATGAACATATCAAAAAGTTTCTCTAGCGACTTAGGATCCACACGACACTCTTTGGCTGCAAACTCTAGGGTGTAAGGTTTATACATCTCTTGAAGCAAAGAAATGAAATCCTCATAGGTTTCACCTGCGGGCGCTTGAGGGATATAGCCTTGAGCCACCATGTAGTTTAGGTACTCTTTGTCTTTAAGGAGCACATCCCAGTTCATCCAGTCTTTTATGGCATCATGGTCAATATAGCTTTTGTGTCGTTTTGGATCTATTTCATTGACAATTCTGTTGACAAGATACAGATACAATGCAGCCTCTGTACCTGGCCAAATCGGTACCCAAAGGTCTGCCATACCCGCAGAGTTTGACATACGCGGATCCATCACTACGAGTTTTGCACCTTTTTTTCTTGCATCAGCGATAAATCCTGCATGCTGTTGGAAAAAGTGCCCTGCATCTGCAGCGTGAGAAGACTGAAGGAAAATCAATTTACTGTTTGCCCAATCTGGACTTGGTCTATCATCACCAAACCACTGAGAAAGACCTTGTCTTGCGCCCGCACTACACACATTCGAGTGAGAGTTATGTCCGTCAACACCCATAGTATAAAGTACTCTGTGCCCAAACCCACTCTCATTAGGACGACCAACATGGTACATTATCTCTTTTTTAGAGAGTTCATCTCCACTTTTGAGCGTATCATGCATTTTTTTGCCGATAGTCTCCATCGCTTCATCCCAAGTCGTTCTTACCCACTTACCTTCACCTCGTTTTGAACCTGGTGCGCGCTTAAGTGGAAAAGGGATACGATCTGGGTCATACATTTGGGACTGTACCGCATACCCTTTTGCACAGTTTCTACCACGGCTTGCGGGGTGAAGTGGATTTCCCATATGTTTACGCACCCTAAGGTCTCTTGGATCTTTAGATGCTTTATAGTCACCGATATCAACCCATGCTGTGATACCGCATGCTGCTTCACAGTTAGAACAAACAGCAGGCACTAGCATGTATTCGATAGCTTTAATCCCTGTAGGGTTTTCTGCACTCCATACACCGTTTCTGCCTGTTCCGCCTCGTTTCCAGTCTTCTCCACTCAATTCAGTAAAACTATCCCATTCGCTAAACGGTGGATAAAATGCAAGCGTTTTGGGTGTTGGCGTGAACTTCGTTTCTGCTACTGCAGGTGTATCAATTACTGCCTTAAATACGCCAGTAGCCAGTGAAGCACCTGCTACCGTGTAAGCCGTACCTTTAAGGAAACTTCTTCTACCTTCAATAAAATTTTTATCTTCTGT
>DYTF01000009.1:19159-21352 GCA_020726105.1 Sulfurovum sp.
GCGATAAATGCAATCACAGGCATAATCCATCTTAAATTGGGCATTGACTCTTTTTTATGTCTATAGAGCAAATAGGCAGCCAAAAAGACAACTCCTGTACCGATACTTTTTGCCCACATATTGACTGTGATGATACTCCCCCAAACGATACCCTGAATAGGTACATCAAGTGTGACAATCGCTTGTGTTGCGTGTAGTGTATTTTCTACCATCTTAGTGTCCTCCTTCTTTCGTTTGTGTTTGTGCATTTTCTTGCATCGCCGTAAAGTTGTCATTATTTAGTTTTGGATGACTTTCAAATGGTGCTAAGAATCTGTCTAAAATACTATGATTTTTATCGCCCACATGCTCTAAATGTGTGATGTTGTTAAAGAGGTTGTACCCTTCAAGTCTTTGGTGTGCAAGTGGGTTAAGTGTTTGATTGCCGCCGCCGACATAAAAGTGTGTCGGAGAAGTATGTTTTTCAGGTTTACGAACTTGTACCGCACCTTTATGTTCCATAATGTAACGCGAGATATGGCTATTATCATCTTCGATGTCACCAAAAATATTGGCTTCAACAGGACAAACAACCACGCAAGCAGGCATCATACCGCTTTCGATACGGTGTGCACAGTAGGTGCATTTGTCTGCCGTGTTTGTCTCAGGATCCATATAGATAGCACCATAAGGACAGGCCATCATACAGCCTGCACACCCGATACAACGAGAACTATCGATATTGACAATACCATTTTCCAAATAATGCAGTGCAGATACAGGACAGATACGCTCACAGGGTGCACTCTCGCAGTGGTTACAACGAAGCGGTGTAAATGATCTTTTTGTCTCTGGAAATACACCCATATCAATATACTTAACACGCAAACGCCAAGAACTCAGTGGAACTTCATTTTCCACTTTACAAGCAATCTCACACCCTTTGCACCCCATGCAAAGACTGAGGTCAACCAAGAAACCTAATTTCATTCTTTTTCCTTAAATTTAATTATACTTATGTTAATTATAAGTATTTATTTAACTATAAATAAGTCGTCTAAAAACTTATCCACATCCTAATCAATTTTTGATAACAAAACAGTTATTCTTTTTAAAAAAGTATTGTTTTTTAGAGTGGTGTCACCAATCAAGCCAACCAAACTTAGAATGCAAAAGAAAAAATAGACCCTTTACCCTCTTCGCTTTGGATATGAAGCTTGCTATGGTGCATAGTTAAGATAGTCTTGACGATGGAAAGTCCCAATCCCATCGAATTATCCCAACTGTGTGTACCTGAACGATAAAATTTCTTTGTCACTTTTTCCAACTCATCACTACCAATACCCACACCCTTGTCAATAACCGATATGGTCTCATGGCGTATACGAAGAACAACCTCTTCTTTCGAGTATTTAAGGGCATTTTCTAACAAATTTTTAAGCACTATCTCCATCAGTGTACGATCTGCCTCTATCTTTAATACATCTCCCTCTATGCGTATCACTCTGTTTTTATATTGCTCTTCAAGGGTAAGCTTTACCTCTTGAGCAAGCTCAAACATATTGAAGTCACTTTTATAGAGCGTTGCCTCTCCACTTTCAAATTTATTCCACAATACAAGACGACCCAATAAAGCCTCTATTTTAATGCTGTTATTATAGATTTTACCCAAAAACTTGTCGCGGAGATGCACAGGAATATCTTTATCTTCTTCGAGTGTTTGTGCATATCCCATGATGGATGCAATCGGGTTACGAAACTCATGGGCTATAGCAGAAATCATATCACCGCGTTGTTTATTTTTGAGTTTAAGTTTCGCATTATAGCGCTGTTTTATCTCGTCTCTTTTTCTAGCACGCTTAATCACTTTAATCAAATTTTGATTAATCTCTTCGAACTCTTGGGTAAAAAGTTGGATTTCGTCATCAAATTTACTGACTTTATCCAAATTTTCAAGATATTTATTGATAACCAAAAGCTCTTTTTGCATCTGAACTGCACCATTATAAATCGCATAAATGAAAACAGCAAACCCGAAAATCAAAAATACTATCGTTCCTAACGCCTGATAACTGTCTGAAAAGACAAAAAATGAAATCAAGCCAAAGAACAAAGTACTCCCAACGCCCAAGGTTACCAAGCGCGCCGTGATGTATTCTGAAAAATTTGGGCGTTCATACATGGCGTTCTCTTTAATTTTCTTTTTCTAGTGCA
>DYTF01000009.1:21452-32812 GCA_020726105.1 Sulfurovum sp.
AAAACTATACTCTTTTTCATCTCTCTTCTTTAACTAAAATCTTTTAATGTCTGGCTAAACACTTGATACAATGCTTCAACTTGTGCTATGGATGTGTGTTCATTGGGTGCGTGTATCGTATCGTTCATTACACCAAACTCTACCACATCTATGCCAAAAGCACCCATGTACCGCGCATCACTGGTTCCACCAGCTGTGGAAAACTTCGCGTTATTTCCTGTTACACCTTGTATGCTTTTTATAAGTTTTTCGACCACCACTGAATCTCTCTTCGTAACAAAAGGATAAGAGCCTTGTGTCAACTCTAACCTATAATCCAGTCCCTCTAGGCACGCTGCAACATGAAGTCTCACATCCTCTTGGGTGGTGTTTGTTGAATTTCGTACATTAAACATCAGCTTTAGTGCCCCTGGAGTGACATTGGTTACTTCCATGCCTGCTCTGATATCAGTGATGACCATTTTACTTGATTCAAAATTATCATCACCCTCATCCAAATCCACGCCTGCCATTTTTTGCAAAACAGGCGCTATTTGATGGATGGGATTGATGGCTTTTTCTGGGTATGCCGCATGCCCCTGTTTTCCGTTAATCGTCAAGTATCCATTGATAGAGCCGCGCCTGCCGATTTTAATCGCATCTCCAAACACTTTTTCACATGTTGGTTCTGCCACGATACAATACTCAGGCAATAGCCCTATCGTTTTGAGATGCTCTAGCATAATAATCGTACCATATTTACCCTCACCCTCTTCATCTGAGGTGAGTAAAATCGAAAGCCTGCCCCTAAAATCCTCAGCATCATGACATGCTTGCACGAATGCTGCTACCCCAGATTTCATGTCTTGCGCACCTCTACCATAGATAAACCCTTCTGAGATTACGGGCGTAAAAGGATTGGTCTGCCACCCCCCGCCTGCAGGCACAACATCAACATGTCCTGCAAAACAAAGATGAGGCCCTTGGGAAAATTGTTTAGTCAGAAAAAGGTTTTTAACCCCTTCCTTATTGACATATATCACTTCAAAACCTTCAAGATACGATTCTATAAATGCCAACGAACCTGCATCATCAGGGGTAAGTGACTCACAACTGAGCAATTTCAATAAAAGATCAACAACATGCATATAAACTCATTTATTTTTAAAATTTTCTATCATTAAGAGATAATCATCGAGATTTTCAAAACGGTGATTTCCGCCATACTCTACAATAACCCTCTGTGCATTATAGAATGTTTGGGCTTTGGTGTAATCCAACACTTCGTCTTCACTCTGTAAAAGAAGCAGATAGCTACCGTTTTGAGGGGGAGTTTGTAGCATTTTAAGCTGCTCAAGATAAACGGCTTTAAATTCAAAGATTTGCTCATCACAAAACCGTTTTTGCCATCCGACATAAGGAGCCAAGGTCAGCCAAGGTTGCGTAGAAGGATTAAGCAACACTGCTTTGAGCCCATATTTTTCAGCCAAATAGGTTGCATAAAATCCACCCAAAGAAGAACCTATGAGCAACTCATAAGATGAAGATACTAACAATGCCTCCAAAAAGGCAATAGCATCTAAAGGAGCAAAGGGAAGATTGGGTGCGAAAACAGATTCTTTGCCAAAGAAGTGTGTTAAAACCGTAGACTTATTTCCCTCTCCACAAGAAGCAAAACCGTGAAGATAGAGAACCTTAGGCATTTATCGTTCTACTTCTCCGCGGTAGCTCACAATACCACCGTAATGGTTAATGGTATGCAAATGTCCATTTTGTTTAAAAACATTTTGCACTTGTCCGCTTCTGCTTCCTGTACGACAGGTAAAAATAAGTGTTTTGTCTTTTGATTCATTTAAAAGTGCTAATGCCCATTCGCTAAATTCTGAAGTAGGCTTAAGCATATCAACCCCTTTGACATGACCCATCTTATACTCCATCTCTTCTCGCACATCCACTAAAATAAAATCAGTTTTTTTGGCTTCTCGTTCATCCAGCAAAAGCTGAAGCTCTTCTGAATCGATATAACCCTTATCTATAAATGCTTGTAAACTCAAATCATTTTCCTTATGATGTTAAAATTGGTATATAATTATAGTCAATAATAATTATAACTTACTTTATCAACACTTAATTCTCTGTTTCTATCACATGTTTGATCTCTTCTGTTACATTCGCAGCTTGTGCTTTGAGTTGTTCTTCTTTGTATTCAGGTGTACAAAAGATTTGACAATGGCAAATGCCATCAGTGGGAATCTCGTGTTCTATGGCAGGCTTACAAGGACAAATACGGTCATCTGTACTCTTAAATTTCCCAGGTTTGGCATCATCAGGTTCAACCATAAAACAGGGACAAAATCGTTTACCAAAAAGGATTTTGTGCCTTGCAAGACCCATAGTTACACCTTCATTGACATCATCGCTTGGGCCATACACCCATCCCATGCTTTGGCATACCTTGTCTGTAAACTCTTGTGTTTTAGTAAGTTCGGTTTTAAACGCTTCAGAATTCATATCGAGTTGTTGCATCATTTTCTCTCCTTTAATTTATCAATTTCAATGATACTTTATATCTTAAACTAAATTAATATATAATAATTTATCCTATTAAAGTTAACACCATAACACGCAAGGCAAACATATGAACATCGATCACGCAGTTTTAGCCAAACTCGAAAAACTCTCTCATCTGAGAATAAGCGACGCAAAAAAAGAAGAAACAATAGAGCAACTCTCTGGCATACTGAGTTATGTTGAGAGTCTAGCGGAGCTTGATACGAGCGCGTTGGATGCAAATTTTTCAACGCTCGAGGGAGGAACGCCTCTTAGAGCAGATACGCCAAGAGAGCCAAATGGCATCTCAAAAGAGATATTCTTACACGCACCCAAAAGTCAAGATGATTTCTTCATTGTGCCTGCTATTATCGAATAATAAGCTATAATCACTTTTACACCAAAGAGTGCTTCTTACATTTAAAAGGATACATATGGCTGCTTTTGACATCAAAAAATTACTTCAAAGCATCGTGACACACAAGGCTTCAGACTTACACCTTGTGAGTCGTACCGAACCTCAAATCAGACTTGACGGAATGCTTAAGCCTGTGAATCTACCCAAACTCACTGGAACAGATATTGAAGAGATGTGTTACTCCCTTATCACCGAAAAACAAAAACAACATTTTGAAGAGTACAACGAACTAGACTTTGCACTTTTAATCCCTGGCATTGGGCGTTTTAGGGCAAACTATTATCGTACTTTAGGTGATATGGCTGCAGCCTTTAGGATTATTCCCATCGATGTGCCTTCTTTGGATGATTTGGGAGCACCTGAAGTGTACAAAAGGCTCATCAAAAGAGAAAAAGGACTCATTTTGGTGACGGGACCTACAGGTTCTGGTAAATCGACCACGCTGGCTGCCATGCTTAACGAAATCAACCTTCATGAACAAAAACATGTCATCACAGTAGAAGACCCTGTGGAGTTCATCCATCAAAACAAAAAATGTGTTTTCTCACACAGAGGCGTAGGTGAAGACACCGCATCGTTTTCAAAAGCCCTCAAATATGCCATGCGTCAAGACCCTGACATCATCCTCATTGGGGAGATGAGGGATAAAGAGACTATTGAAGCAGCGCTCACGGCTGCTGAGACGGGACACCTAGTATTTGGCACACTACACACCTCTTCTGCTCCTGGTACTATTAACCGTATTATCGATGTATTTGCAGGTGATGAACAGCCACAAATTAGAGCCATGATTGCCTCTTCTCTTGTAGCCGTTATCGCACAAGCACTTTTGCCTAAACTTGGTGGTGGGCGTGTGGCAGCATCTGAGATACTCGTAACCAATCATGCCATTTCCAACCTCATCAGAGAAGACAAAGTGCACCAAATCTATTCACAAATGCAACTTGGGCAGGGCGACACAGGGATGCAGACACAAACACAAGCACTGTTGAAATTTCTCAAAGATGGGAAAATAAGCCGTGCCATGGCGCTACAATATGCCAACAGACCAGACGAGATAAGCAAACAAACAGTATAAGCCCAAAACACTGCCTCTCAAAAGATTTTTAGATAGATACAGATACAATACAGCGATTTTAGCAACATAAAAGAGGACAGTAACCATGAATTTTCCTATGATGGACTTCAATTATTTTGATGTCACTATTGCATCTATTGTACTTATCTTGGGCATTAAGGGATTTATGCAAGGATTTATCAAAGAAGCATTCGGTCTTGTGGGTCTTGTGGCGGGTGTCTATTTTGCCTCACGCTTTTCACAAGTCGCCGCTTCTTTCATAGATGCCCATTTTTTACATCTTGACAACCCAACACTACTGACATTGATTGGATTTTTAACCATTCTGGTTCTCATTTGGATGGGTACGACTATGCTTGGCAGTATCTTTTCCAATCTCACAGATAAAAGTGGGTTAGGCTTCATCAACCGACTTCTAGGTTTTATTGCAGGTGGCGGAAAATACCTTCTCATCTTTGCGCTCATTGTCACTGCACTCTCAAATGTAACTCTTGTAAAAGACAATCTAGAGAAGTATGTCAACGACTCAATCCTCTACCCTTATCTCAAAGAAGCGGGCTCTTATCTTATCAATATTGATACGAGCACTTTAGGTATTCCTGATGTGAACACGACCACGACAGAAGCCAATGTCACGACTCAAACAGTCGCACCGAAACAGGAGAGATGATGATAGAGTATCCTCTGCTTTTAGAAGAGTTCCAACATCTTCTAAAAGCCAATGCACTAAAGTTCACCAAACAACGCGAGCTTGTGCTCAAGTTTCTTTATGAAAATGAAGGCCACTACACGCCCGAAGACATCTACACGCTCCTTAAGCAACAATACCCAAACATCAACATTGGTATCGCAACAGTCTATCGCACCCTTTCCTTACTAGAGACTTCACATATTGCCAGCTCTATCTCTTTTGGGGTACAAGGTAAAAAATATGAGTTGGGGCTCAAAGAGCATCATGACCATCTTATTTGTAGTAAATGTGGGAAGATTATTGAGTTTTATGATGAGACTATCGAGCAGATACAAGAAGAGGTGGCAAAAAAGTTTAACTTTAAAATGACCGATCACACGATGAAAATCGTAGGGCTATGTGAAAATTGCCAATAATTATATCTATACCAACACAACAGGAGACCGCTTGATATTTGACAATCAATATATCCAAGAACGCATCAAAAAAACAGACAAACTACGAGAAGAAGGCATCAACCCCTACCCAAACACCATAGCAAAAGGGACACCTTCTGCACAGTTTCTTAGCGAATGTGCTTACATCACCGAGCAACAAAGCGAAGAAAAAAAAGATGAGAGCAAAAGCTACTCACTCACAGGCAGACTCAAGTTTATCCGCATTATGGGGAAAGCTGCATTTGCCAAAATGGAAGATGCACAAGGCTTAGTGCAGATTTACTACAACAGAGATGAACTGCCTGAGAATTTTTATAATGACATCGCCAAAAAACTGTTTGAAGTCGGTGACATCATCGAAGCGACAGGGTACCCATTTGTGACGCAAACAGGAGAGATAACCCTTCACTGTAAGCAGATGCGCATCGTCTCAAAATCTATCTCTCCGCTTCCTGAAAAGTTTCATGGACTCCAAGACCATGAGCTTCGCTATAGACAACGTTATCTTGATATGATTATGAATCCTGAAGTCAAAGAGACTTTTATCATGCGAAGCAAGATTGTCTCGCTCGTAAGACGCTTTTTTGAAGACCGATCATTTTTGGAAGTCGAAACACCGATGATGCACCCGATTCCCGGTGGTGCCAATGCGCGTCCATTCATCACGCACCATAACGCACTCGATGTGGAGCGCTACTTGCGTATCGCTCCAGAGCTTTACCTTAAAAGACTCATTGTAGGTGGCATGGAAGCGGTATTTGAGATCAACCGAAACTTCAGAAATGAGGGGATGGATCATACCCATAACCCAGAGTTTACGATGATTGAGTTTTACTGGGCATACAAAACATACATCGAACTAATGGAAATCACTGAATCGTTGTTTGACTACCTTTTTGAACATCTTGATTTAGAGCGAATACTTCCTTATGGTGAACACCAAATCAATTTTGCGACACCTTTTGCGAAAATACCGTACATTGACTCACTCACCAAAATCGGTGGCGTACCTGCGGATGTTGCCTGCGATAAAGAAAAAGCCTTGACCTATCTTGCCGAGCACGGTGCAAAAGCAGATGCCAATCTCAGTTTGGGTTATCTGCAAGCTGAACTTTTTGATACCTTTGTGGAAGGAAAACTGATAAACCCAACCTTTATCACCGATTTTCCTATCGACATTTCACCACTTGCGCGTAGATCAGATGCCAATCCGGATATCGCAGAACGATTTGAGCTTTTTATGGCAGGCAAAGAGATCGCCAATGGTTTCTCTGAACTCAATGACCCTATCGACCAATATGAAAGATTTAAAGCACAAGTGGATGCCAAAGAAGCAACGGGCGATGATGAAGCCATGCACATGGACACAGACTATGTCAAAGCACTCAGCTACGGTATGGCACCCACTGCAGGTGAAGGCATCGGCATAGACAGACTGGTGATGATGCTCACCAACCAACACAGCATCCGTGATGTGCTGCTGTTTCCTGCCATGAAGCCAGAAAAACCAAGAGAAGAACTTTTACCCATCGTAGATGCGGAAATGCTCTGTAAAAAATGCGGGCACGACATACTAGAAGAACTCAAACCTGCCAAAAATGGCAAAGGGATGTTTTGTATGGATGTGGTCGCATGTAAACAGCGAAGTGCTAGTAAATAAAATTATTTCATCACTTTAGCAGGGGATAAATATGAAGTGTGCATTTTGAATGATGCAATGATTGTCTCCAATAAATTTGAGACAATATCCTATGAAATAAAATATCACATTAGTAAAATACCGCCTACCACTGTGAAAAATCTTCATCATCATAGTCATGTTTGCTCAAGCCTATGGCAATCTTTCCGAAGTTATCTAGTTCTGAATCACTCCAGTAACCCCAGTCATCACTCGCTTTACTTAAACTCAAATATTTTTCATAATCCATGACAACCACAAAAGGTTTATCTCTTTTTGTTATGAGGAGGTCATCTCTTAGAGCCTCTTGTAGCCTGACGGAGTTTTGCTTAATCTCACTGGCAGATATAGTATGCATACTTATCCTTTTTGTCTATTTTGTACATTATAGTCATTTTGTATCACTAAGTCAACACAAAGCTCTTTATGTATTTCATAACATATTTAGTAGAAATTTGCTATAAATACACAAATTACTTCCACACAATAAGGAACACTATGAGCTACGCTATAGAAACATTTGATCCGGAGATTTTTCAAGCGATTGAAAAAGAGAGAGAAAGACAAACTGATCACCTTGAGATGATTGCTTCTGAAAACTTTACTTTGCCTGCCGTGATGGAAGCTATGGGTTCTGTGTTTACAAACAAATATGCAGAGGGCTATCCGTACAAACGATATTATGGTGGATGTGAGTTTGCCGATGTGGTGGAGCAACTTGCCATCGACAGAGCGTGTGAACTGTTTGGATGTAGCTATGCCAATGTACAACCACATTCAGGAAGCCAAGCCAATGGTGCTGTGTATGCGGCCTTGCTTCTGGCTGGAGAGAAAATACTAGGCATGGACTTAAGCCATGGGGGACACCTAACACACGGCTCAAAACCAAGTTTTTCAGGAAAAAACTACTCTTCTTTTACTTATGGTGTAGAGCTTGACGGTCGCATTAACTACGACAAAGTAATGGAGATTGCCAAAACAGTACAACCAAAAATCATCGTCTGTGGTGCTTCTGCGTATGCCAGAGAGATAGACTTCAAAAAATTTAGAGACATCGCTGATGCGGTGGGTGCCATCTTGTTTGCCGACATCGCTCACATCGCCGGCTTGGTCTGTGCAGGCGAACATCCTAGCCCTTTCCCTTACGCCGATGTTGTGACAACTACCACACACAAAACGCTTGCAGGGCCTCGTGGGGGTATGATACTCACCGACAATGAAGAGATAGCCAAAAAAATCAACTCTGCCATCTTCCCTGGACTCCAAGGTGGACCCTTGGTGCATGTCATCGCAGCTAAAGCAGTAGGTTTTAAACATAACCTTAGCCCTGAGTGGAAAGTTTATGCCAAACAAGTCAAAGCTAACGCTGCTGTGCTGGCGGAAGTACTCATGAAACGAGGCTACGATGTGGTATCTGATGGTACGGACAACCACCTTGTACTGGTCTCTTTTCTTAACAAAGAGTTCTCAGGTAAAGATGCAGATGCAGCGCTGGGTGCCGCAGGTATCACGGTGAACAAAAACACCGTTCCAGGTGAAACCAGAAGCCCTTTTGTCACTTCAGGTGTGCGCATCGGCTCACCTGCACTGACTAGTCGTGGGATGAAAGAGAAAGAGTTTGAAATTATCGCCAATAAAATCGCTGATGTCCTTGACAATATCAATGATACAGCACTGCATGCAACTATCAAAGAAGAGATGAAAGCTTTGGCACAAAACTTTATCATCTACCATAAATCCATCTACTAAGGTCATCCTATACAAGTTTTAGATTTGGATCTTTTTGACGCATGTTACTACATAAAAAGACAGGCGATTGTTGAGGAGATACCTTTTGACAATCGAACCTTTTATGCAAAATTTGAATGTATACACGAACCACTCACGCCATTGCTGGTAAAACAACACCAAGATAGATACTACACTATCGCGGCACCCCTACTTAAAGACAACCATACCAACTATCTTGTCATCGAGTATAAAGGTGAAGAGCATCAACGGTTTTACCATCTCGTCAAACATCTTTTTAAAACCCTTCAGATGACAAACTATCATATCTATGAGGGCAAAGACAGTGAGCGACTTCAAGTTTTCATAGAAGTCAGCAATCTTTCTTTAGAAGAAGCCACGAAGCAACTTCAAGTATTGTCTGATGCACTGAAAGAAAAAATGACTGAAAAATGGAAATGTTTACCCTCTTCTGCACTTCCAGAAGCGTACAATATCGTGACTTTACCCTACAATAAGCTTCCCAATGACCGATAATATATATAAATATGATATAATTACTCAAAAATAACTTTGGAGATATTTGTCCATGCATGATCACAATCTTGATGACTTGATTATTGGTAATATACAACCTGAAAACAGTAAAACAAAAAGTTTTTTAACGATTGTTGCACTTTTTATTGTTGTCATAATCGTAGGTATTGTTTTGGCTAAAGTTTTACTCAAAACACCAAAAGACAATACGCTAGCACTTGAAGAAAACATGACAGAGATGATAGCACCTGAGCTTAAGTTGCAAGAAACCCCGCAAGAGCCTGAAGCGAGTAAAGACACTTCACTTTCAAACCTAACACAAAATGAGACACCACAAACCCCAGATCAAAATACCAGCATAGACAATAATACATCTGTTTTAGAGGACAACACGCTAGAGCCTGAAACAACGCAGGCTGAAGATAACCAAACAACAGATAGTGGAGAAGATATCCAAGAGGCTGAGGAAGGCTTAAGTGAAGCCGTTGAGATTACCGACGAGTATGCACAAACGCCAAAAGCCAAAAAGAAACCCGCACAAGAGAAAAAGCCTGTCAAAAAGCCGCATGTTGTTAAAACACCGATAAAAAAACCAGAACCCATTAAACACCAAAAAACTAAAACACCAAAATTCGTTGCTCAAAAACCTGCTTCATCACACACTTACTATATTCAGGTAGGCTCTTTTACTTCTGAGCCGAGTGCCCGTTTTTTATCTTCAGTGCAAAGCAGTGGCTTTAGCTATAAGATTACAGGTGCTGGTGCAAATGGTGCAAAAAAACTACTCATAGGCCCTTACTCCGACAAAGACTCTGCGCAAAATGCATTGGTCAATGTCAAAGACCGCATCAACAAAAGTGCCTTTGTAACCGATAAATAACTATGCACAAGACCCTTCTCTTTGACCAGCTGACACCCGTTGCCCTGTATGGAAAAATAAAAACACTTTTTCCTCATGAGATCACCATGCTCTTTGAGTCCGTGGTCAATACAAATGAAGGAAACTTTTCCTTCATAGCTATCGGTTCACAAGAGCGTCTAAGCTACAAAGATGAAACAACCCTCTACACGGACACAAATGGCATACAAAATGCCCTTAAAGAAGACCCTTTTTCATTTTTAAAGCGTTATTATCAAAATCTTGATCAGGCTTCTTTCAAAAAGACATCCGAGGCACTTGGCTTTTCTTTTGTAGATGGATTTATCGGTTTCATAGGGTACGATATGGTCAAGGTGTTTGAGCCTGTGCTTAAAGAGAGTATGGATTATTTACCTGACCCATTGGGTACACCTGATTTGGATCTGATTCGTCCTAAAATCATCATTGCCTATTCTCACAAAAATGCAAAACTGACGCTGATTTTAAATGATGCCTCTATGGAGCTAGCCCTTGCATCCATAGAAAGTATGCTCCGCGAGCCTTTTGTGCCAGCACCAATACAAGCGGTGAGGCTTGAAGGCGAAGGGGTCTTTAGTATAGAAGAAGAGCGGTTTAAGACCATGGTAGATGAATCAAAAGAGCGTATTCGCGCTGGGGATGTATTTCAGATACTACTCTCTAACCGCTATACGCAAGAAGGCAAGGTAGATCCTCTGAGTTTTTACCGTGTTTTACGCTCTAAAAATCCCTCACCGTATCTTTTTTTACTTGATTATGAAGATTTTTCCATCTGTGGTTCTTCTCCTGAAGTCATGGTTCGTCTCACTGAAGGCGAGATACTCCTCCGACCCATCGCAGGCACAAGAAAACGCGGTAAAAACCATCACAGAGACAAAGAACTTGAACTTGAAATGCTAGCCGACCCAAAAGAGTGCGCAGAACACTTGATGCTCATAGACTTAGGGCGTAATGATGTGGGAAGGGTTGCCGAAACAGGCACAGTAGAAGTCACTTCCATGATGCGTGTTGAAAAGTACTCCCATGTCATGCACATGGTCTCAGATGTGGAAGCCGTACTACAAGAAGACAAAGATATGTTTGATCTGTTTGCTGCAACCTTTACAGCAGGCACGATGACAGGCGCACCTAAAATAGAAGCCATGAAACTCATCGCAGCGTATGAAAACCTCAAACGAGGCTTTTACTCTGGCTCTGTCGGTTATTTTGCTTTCAATGGAAACATGGACTCCGCCATCGCCATTCGTACCGCACTCATCAAAAAAGAGAGCATAACACTACAAGCAGGTGCAGGTGTGGTTGCAGACTCACAACCAGAGCTAGAGTACCTTGAGGTAAAAAACAAACTCGGGGCACTTTTGTCCAC
>DYTF01000054.1 GCA_020726105.1 Sulfurovum sp.
CCTATTTGGGAAGATTATGACTTTGAGGCTGAAGAGTTTGACAATTCACAAACCCTTTTTGATGCAGGTAAACTCACCAAAAGTGACATCAAAGCCTTGCTGGTTACTTGGAAAACAAATGATGGCATTGCACTAACCGATGATTTGGAAGCTATTGATTTGGGCGGTTATAGTGCATTTTATGGAGGTAGAAAGTTGTATCTGATAGACAAAGAATTTACGACTGATACTCTAAAAAATCTTTTGGAAAAGATTGACGCAGACGCAAAGTTCAACCCAGCCTCTATCATCGCCTTTGGGTATCATTTTGAGAGCGCAAGGTTGCGAGAAATTTCAGAAAATATCAAATCATACGCCAACAAAAAGAAAATAGATATTGACTTCATCACTAGGTATTAGGATGAAGGGATTTAATTTTGAGAAGAACCTAAGCCATCAAAAGAGTGCAGTAGAAAGCACTTTGGCAGTTTTTGAAAACTTGCAACCCCATCCTGTGGTAGAAGTAGATAAACAATATATCAATCTAATTTACAACAATATTGAAAAGCAAGGCAATGTGTTTGAAAATATTATTTTATCAAGAGGTAAATATTATGATAATATTCAACAAAAACAAAAAGATAATGGAATTGAGGAGAGCGTAAAGTCCAAAAGCAACATCATCGACATCATGATGGAGACAGGTACAGGCAAGACTTACACTTACACCAAAACCATTTTTGAACTCAATAAACACTACGGCATATTTAAATTCATCGTAGTTGTGCCAACCCTTTCCATCAAAGCAGGAACGATAGATTTTTTGAAATCTTCTAGCAGTCGGGAGCATTTCAAAGAGCAATATGGCAAAACTTTGCATTTACACATTGTGGAAAGCTTAAAGAATGGCAAAAGCAAAAAATCGTATATTCCACAAGCAGTGAGTAGTTTTGTCACTTCGGGCAATTTTGAAAAAAATAGTATTCAAGTTATGGTTATCAATGCGGGGATGATTAATTCTGATACGATGCAAAAGAGTTTTGACAAAGGTTTGTTTGATAAATACACGGTGCCATTTGATGCTATCGCTGCAACCAAACCGTTTTTGATTATCGACGAGCCGCACAAATTTGGGACAAACAATAAAACTTGGGAAAATGTACAAAAGATGAAACCCCAGTTTATTTTGCGATATGGAGCTACTTTTCCCGATAGGGAGATCAAACAAAAAAATATCCTCACGGGTAAAATTGAAAGTACCTATGTGAAGGATTATCATAATTTAATCTATAAACTTACCGCCGTTGATGCATTTAATAATAATCTCGTCAAAGGGATTATCGGACATATTACAGAGTTTGAGAGTGGCAAAAATGCAATGGTCAAGTTGATTGATTCTGATGGCACGGAGGCTAGTTTTGAATTAAATGAAAATGATAAACGCAAAACGGTAAAACTTAAAAAGAAAGAGAGTTTGCAAACGCTTCATCCTGAAATGGGTGATTTAACAATCGACAATTTAAACAAAAGCACGGTTGTTTTATCTAATGGTTTGGAGATGAAAAAAGGCGATAAAATCAATCCCTATTCATATGCCCAAAAGTTACAAGAAACAATGATTCAAAAGGCGATAAAGCACCATTTTGAGATAGAAAAAAAGCTACTCACCCAAGAAGTCAAGATAAAACCGTTGACGCTATTTTTTATTGATAATATAGACGAATACCGAAACGAAAATGGTTATATCCGAAAAATGGTAGAGCAATATATTAAATTAGAAATAAAAGAGTTGCTAAAAACAGAAGATAACTCTTTTTATAGAGCTTATCTTGAAAAAGCCTTAATGGATATATCTAAAACACATGGTGGGTATTTTTCAAAAGACAACAGCGAAAAAGATGAAGTCATTGAAAAAGAGATAAACGAAATCTTGCATGATAAACAAGCGATGCTTAGTTTGGAAAATCCAAGACGATTTATTTTTTCAAAGTGGACTTTGCGTGAGGGGTGGGACAACCCCAATGTTTTTGGGATTTGTAAACTCCGCAGCAGTGGAAGTGAAATATCAAAACTGCAAGAAGTGGGGCGAGGTCTGCGTTTGCCCGTCAATGAATACGGTAACCGTGCAAAAGATGAACAATTTTATCTCAACTATTTTGTGGACTTTACCGAGAGTGATTTTGTGGAGAAGCTTGTCAATGAGATCAACGAAAAATCTGGGGCAGTATCTATCGAAAAAATAGAGACGAATGTAAGTTCGTTGGTCAAAATTATTTTACAAAAATATACAGAACAATTTAGAGATGAAGAGCAATTATTGGAGTATTTGGATGATAAAGGAGTTATAAAACGAAATAATGACTTCAAGGATGGTGGTTATGAGTTTATTAAGCAGAATTTCTCTCTAATCTTTGAAGGCGTAAACTCCAATAAAGTTCGCAAAGCAACAGACGATAAAAAGAAGATTACGCTAAGAAAGGAAAAATATCAAGAACTCAAAGAGCTTTGGGAGCAACTCAACGAAAAGGTAATTTTGGAATATAAGTTTGACAACGAGGCAGGATTTAAAAGCCTCTTTAGCGAGTTTTTGAAAGTACAAACAGGTTTTACTGTTGATGGGGTAAATGAGCGAGTTGCCAAGATTGAAATCAAAGAGGGCATAGCAAATGCAAGCGAATTAGAATCAATTGAGGGACGAAATATCACAACGCTTTCAACAATGAAATACAGTGATTTTTTAAAAGAGCTTTCAAAAATCTTAAATATCAATCTTACAACTCTTCATCAATCCATTATTGATGCAAAAATAGAGATAAACCAACACTTAAACCCAACAACTTTGAGAATTATCAAGGATAGATTTGACCATTTTCTCATGGCAAATGCTATTGATAAATTCAGCATTGAGTACAAAAAAGTTTCAAACAATATTCATCCAACAAAGCTAACAGATAAGAAAGGTGGTGTTTTAGAAGAAATTTCTGCTTCTGATGTTGGTGTTTTTTCTTCAGATGAAAAGGTGGCGGACTCTTATCTCTTTCATGAATTGTATTACGATTCTGGGCTGGAAATGGAAAATATCAAAACACAGATCAAAGAAGTTATTGTATTTACGAAAATCCCAAAAAACTCCATTAAAATCCCCGTTGCAGGGGGCAAAAGCTATTCGCCTGACTTTGCTTATGTTTTGAAATTCAAAGATGGCAAACAGAAATTAAACTTCATTGTAGAGACGAAAGATGTTGGGAATGATGATGTACTTCGTGAAGAAGAAAAAGCGAAAATTAAACATGCAGTAGAATTCTTTGGTGGCAAAGTGAACATTGAGTTTAAAACACAGTTTGGTAACCAAAAAATAATTGACTTAATTAACAAAATTATAGTTGACAAATAGTAAAAAGTGTATTACACTTTAAAAGTTTGTGTTGTTCTGCAGTGTGCTTGCATGAAGCACCCCTCACACTCAGGATTGAGTGCTTTGCAGCGGTATCTGCCAAAAAGAACCATCGCTTGATGAAGCAGATGTAGGTCTGTTTTAAATTTTTTACTGAGCTCTTCTTCACATTTGAGTGCTGTTTTGGCATCACTCAAACCTAAGCGGTGTGCTACTCTAAAGACATGGGTATCGACTGCCATAAGGTTAGCACCTGCGTACTCTATCATGACGACATTGGCAGTTTTTTGTCCTACGCCTGCGAGTTTAACCAGTTCATCGCGTTCAAGTGGTATTTCATTGTCGTAGTGTTCTACTACTGATTGTGCCATCTTGATGAGGTTCTGGGCTTTGTTGTTAAAAAATGAACAGGTGTTGATGTAGGATTTTACTGCATCCAAATCAGCATTGGCAAGTGAAATGGGGTCAGGATAGGCTTCAAAAAGTGCAGGCGTGATGATATTAACCCGTTTATCGGTACATTGGGCTGAGAGCATCACGGCGATGAGCAGTTCGTAGAGATTGGTGTAGCTTAGCTCTGTTACTGAGTCAGGATAATGCTCAAGAAAAATCTGCTTAATCGTTTCCGCTTCTTTTTGTGTCGCTTTTTTGATTTTCTTACTAGGTTTTTTGGCTTTTGTTGTCATTAGGATTCCTCTGTATATGGCATTAAAATAGTACCACATTAACAAATGATTTACCCAATCAGGATATACTTCAGTCTTAAATTTATCTAACCAAGGACGATACACCATGTTAAAACTTGCAAAAACTTCATTACTTGTTATGGCTACTTTAGCTTCATCTGTAGTAGCATCGGATGTGCTCGCAACAGTAAACGGTAAAAACATCACCAAAGCAGATGCGCAAGCTTTTGTAACAGCTGCTGCACCCAATACAACTTTTGCACAACTCTCGCCAAAAGAGCAGAAAATGGTTGCAGATAGACTAGTGGAAAAAGAACTTTTTACTGAACTTGCTGCAAAAGAAGGTGTAGAGAAAAAACCTGAGTTTCAACGCAATATGGAAAAATTGAAAAATGAATTGCTCGTCAATATGTGGATGAAAACTCAAATGGACAGCATCGTAGTAAGCGACGGTGAATCAAAAGCCTTTTATGATAAAAATAGTGCAAAATTTGTACAACAAGATTCTATGCACGCAAGACATATCTTGGTTAAAGATGAGAAAGAAGCACAAGAAGTGATTGATTCACTCAAGGCTCTCAAGGGTGAAGCGTTAAAGGCTAAATTTATTGAAATCGCAGAAAAAAAATCAACAGGTCCTTCAGGCCCAAAAGGTGGCGATTTAGGTACATTTGCTAAAGGTCAAATGGTTCCTGAGTTTTCAGATGCAGCATGGGCACTTGAGGTAGGAAACATCACAACAAAGCCAGTTAAAACAAAGTTTGGTTACCATGTTATTTTTCTTGAAGAAAAAACACCTGCTAAGCCAATCTCTTACGAAGAAGTAAAAGAGAAAATCCTAACTACGCTCAAGCAACAGCAGTTTACAGCAAAAGTAACTGAGATAGCCAAAGAGTTAAAAACAAAAGCAAAGATTGAAAATATGTTACCAGAAGTGAATGCAACAAAAAAGTAATCTCAACAGATTTGACAGGAACACTAGACTATGAAAAAATACTTTATTCTCTTGGGAATAACTTTAGGATTTTTTCAAGGTACGGCTTTTGCTGATGCCTTGAAAAACTCTTTGACTACAATACTCAATAAAAAAGAAGACCCATCTTCCGCAGTAAGCCTCAATGGCATCAACCTCAATAACCCTCAACCAGTTTTCCAAAAAAAACCTGAAACAAGACCAGCCTCTACGGTAGTTGCGACAGTAGGTGCACATAAGATCATCAAAAAAGATGCAGATGCCTATCTTAAGCAACGAACCAAAGGCAAAATAGCTGATTTTGATTTATTGCCTCCCGAGCAACGCCGAAAGTTGGTTGAAGAACTCGCCTTTCCTTTATTGGTGGCAGGTATTGCCCAAAAAGAACTTTCGCAAGTAGAAAAACCCATTGTCTATACCCGTATATGGATGAGAGAAGAAGCACAAAAGATACACATTACAGATGAGCAGATAAAAGAAGTTTACAGCAATTTAAGTTTTGAAGCAAGAGAGAACAATAGTTCTGTGCCTATACCACCCTTTGAGGTGGTCAAAGAGAGATTGGCAGCTCAAATGCTTGAAAAACAAATCATTGCTAAAGTGATGAAAGATGTCGATATTAAGGTTGATGGCAATACAAGTGCGGGCAGTGTAAATGGTATGATTATCAGTCTCGAAGAGGCAAATAAAACCCTAGAGCAAATGACAAAAGGCAAAATGACATGGGCAGCACTCCCAGAAAATGATAGAAAAAAGCTACTTGAAGTCATGGCTCCCTCAAAATTAATGACCGCAAAAGCCATCAAAAGTTTGAGTGCCAAAGAGAAAGAATCGGCTCTTTCTGGGTATTGGATGCAAAAGAAAATGGCTGAAATAGAGGTCTCAGATAAAGCAATACAAGAGCAATACGAGAAGATGAAAAAAGCTGCAAAAGCAGCCAACCGCAAACAAAAACTCCCTAGCTTTGAAGCAGTTAAGGGTAGCATTAAAATGCAATTGGCCCAAGAAAAAGTGCTGAGTGTATTGATGAAAAAAGCCAAGATAACCTTAAAATAAAAGCCCAAAAGGAAGAGCGATATGCCGACAAAAGTTTTAGATAGCATGAATGCAGGTGTTGTAACGGGAGAAAATCTACAGACTCTTTTTCGTATAGCAAAAGAAGACGGGTTTGCGATACCTGCTGTAAATGTCGTGAGTACACTCTCTGTCAATGCAGTACTAGAAGCCGCTAAAAATGTCAATTCGCCTGTGATTGTTCAGTTTTCAAACGGGGGTGGGGCGTATTTTGCAGGGCAAGGTTTACCTTCTGCAGTTGGCTCAGTCGTAGGCACGATTGCTGGTGCGCAGTATGTGCATACGGTTGCAAAAGCTTATGGAGTGCCTGTGGTGCTTCATACTGACCATGCTGCAAAGAAACTTCTTCCATGGATCGATGCATTGCTTGATGCCAGTGAAGCACATTTTAAGACACACGGTATCCCTCTTTTTTCTTCTCATATGCTAGACCTTTCAGAAGAGCCACTTGAGGAAAATATAGCAATTTGTAAAACCTATTTGGATCGTATGTCTAAAATGGGTATGACACTTGAGATAGAGCTCGGTGTCACAGGTGGAGAAGAAGATGGTGTAGACAATTCAGATGTGGACAATGCACTGCTCTATACCCAGCCAGAAGAGGTCGCTTATGCGTATGAAGAGCTTATGAAAGTATCGCAAAGATTTACCATAGCAGCCTCTTTTGGCAATGTGCATGGTGTTTATAAGCCAGGTAATGTGACGCTGACTCCAAAGATATTGGACAATTCACAAAAGTTTATTGAAGCAAAATACAATACTGCATCTAAACCTGTTAATTTTGTATTTCATGGCGGTTCAGGCTCTGAGCTTGAAGATATCCGTGAAGCGATCTCTTATGGTGCCGTTAAGATGAATATTGACACCGATACCCAATGGGCATTTTGGGATGGTGTAAGAGGGTATGAAGCTAAAAATAAAGCGTATCTTCAAGGACAAATCGGTAACCCAGAAGGTGAGGACAAACCCAATAAAAATTATTACGACCCACGCAAATGGCTACGAGCGGGTGAACTCAGCATGGCAGCAAGACTTGAAAAAGCCTTTGATGATCTCAATTGTATAGGGCGTAACTAATTTTTTGGATAGTGCAACGGATCTGAACTCGCCTGTTGAAAAACACACTTTTGAAGGGCATACTTTTTTTATAAAAAGGGATGACCTTCTTCATCCTGATTTTTCAGGCAATAAAGCACGAAAATTTTACTACTATCTTCATCATGATTTTCCTCACATTTCTACTTTGGTCTCTTACGGTTCAGCGCAGTCTAACGCTATGTATTCGCTTTCGGTGTTAGCGAAGATGAGAGGGTGGCATTTTGAGTATTTCGTAGATCATGTCGCAGAGTATCTCAAGGCACATCCACACGGCAATTATCAGGCAGCTTTAAATAATGGGATGCAACTATATGAAGCCTCTTTTGATGAGAAGAGATTTGGTGATGATGTCTTGTTTATAGAAGAGGGTGGACGACAAAAAGAAGCTGAGTTTGGCATACAAAAGTTGACAGAGGAGATACAGGCATGGCAAAAAAGCACATCTCTTGAGACGGTAAATATCTTCTTGCCCTCGGGCACTGGCACAATGGCACTCTTTTTACAAAAACATCTACCAAATTGTACGGTCTATACAACACCTTGTGTCGGAGATGCGGAGTATTTGAAGCAACAGTTTTTGATGTTGGAGATGGATGAAAATAGTCATCCTCGTATCTTGAGTATGGATAAAAAACACCATTTTGGAAAACTTTATAAAGAAAACTATACAATTTGGCTAAACTTGCAGGAACAAACGGGAGTAGTGTTTGATTTGCTGTATGACCCGCTAGGATGGCGTGTTTTGCTTGCACATTCGGAGCTATTTTCAAAGCCTTTGCTTTATATCCATCAGGGTGGTGTACTGGGTAACGAGAGCATGCTTGCAAGATACGAACGAAAATATAAGGATAAAATGTGAAAATTTTTTACAGTAGTGATGACACCTTTGAAGCAAATTTCCAGTCGCTTTTGGCGCGTGGGAAGATGGATATTGAGGGCGTGACAGGTATTGTCTCTGACTTACTTAAAGAGATACAAACAGACGGTAACACAGCGCTCAAAGCGCAGATAGCCAAGTTTGACAGATGGGAGCCCAAAGAGGACAGTGAACTTTTGGTCTCTACCGAAGCCATGGCAAGAGCGTATGAAAATATCGATGCCGAGCTGCGTGATGCTCTGCATTTGGCATACAATCGCATCGAAGCCTATCACCAAAAACTCATGCCAAAAACTTGGATGGATACTGAAGCCAATGGTTCTATTTTGGGGCAAAAGGTCACTGCAGTTGACAGAGCTGGCTTATATATCCCTGGAGGAAAAGCCGCTTATCCTTCTTCTCTTCTCATGAATGTCATCCCAGCGCAAGTAGCAGGAGTAAAAGAGATAGTGGTCTGCACACCCGCACCCGATAATGAACTCAATGAGCTATTACTAGCAGCCTGCCATCTGTGTAAAGTCACACAGGTGTTTAAAGTAGGCGGTGCATCTGCAATTGGCGCGATGGCGTACGGTACTCAGAGCATTCCAAAAGTAGATGTCATTACAGGACCTGGAAATATCTTTGTGGCTACGGCTAAGAAGTTGGTGTATGGGGAAGTGAACATCGACATGATAGCAGGGCCTTCGGAGATAGGCATCCTTGCAGATGAGACCGCAAGAGAAGACTACATCGCGATGGATTTACTCTCTCAAGCTGAACATGATGAGATGGCAAGTTCTATACTCATTACCACAGACGGTGAGCTGGCAAATAGAGTGAGTGACAAAGTAGAAGAATTTTTAACTAGCCTTACTCGTGAAACAATTGCCAGAAAATCCATAGAAGAACGAGGTGCTATTATTGTTGCCTCTAGTATGGATGAAGCCATAGAGCTGATGAATGAAATCGCACCAGAGCACCTCGAAATCATCACCACAGATCCGATGAGTTTGCTTGATAGCATCAGACATGCAGGGGCTATCTTTTTGGGCGAAAATACACCTGAACCCATAGGCGACTATGTTGCAGGACCAAACCACACACTTCCTACAGGTGGTACAGCGAAGTTTTACTCACCTCTGAGTGTAGAGCACTTTTTGAAAAAATCATCCATCATCTGTATGTCCAAACAAGGCATGCAGGAGATAGGCAAGCAGTGTGCAATGATAGCCCATACAGAAGGATTAACGGCACATGAAGAGAGTGTGAGAATGAGACTTAGGGATTGAGAATGACTTGAGAAAAGTGGCTAAATTTTTAGCTACTTGATTTGGGTGAATTACATTTGTGACTAGAATTGGCGTTTGATAGATTTTATTGTATTGAAGAAAGTGGCGCGGTGGATGGGGCTCGAACCCACGACCCCCTGCGTGACAGGCAGGT
>DYTF01000154.1 GCA_020726105.1 Sulfurovum sp.
TCCTCTCTTACTCAAAAAGTAAGCCGTTTCAATACATCATATGTGTCGGTTCAAGCGCCCATCGTTATAGAAGTCGCTTCGGACTCCATAAAGTTTCAATACATCATATGTGTCGGTTCAAGTTCGTACGGCTATAAACTCTCTTTCTGTTTGTGCCAGTTTCAATACATCATATGTGTCGGTTCAAGTATTTCGTATAGATGGATATAGCAGAACAAACGATGTTTCAATACATCATATGTGTCGGTTCAAGAAAGAGTATGGGTCAGATACAAAGGTCTTTACACCTGTTTCAATACATCATATGTGTCGGTTCAAGCTCTTGCTCTTTACAGATATCATTAAAATTTTCTGGTTTCAATACATCATATGTGTCGGTTCAAGCATAAATCATTTTTGCATTATAAAAAGTATCTCTATGTTTCAATACATCATATGTGTCGGTTCAAGATAGTGCCTTTAGAAGATGTGCCAATCGCAACTTTTGTTTCAATACATCATATGTGTCGGTTCAAGCTTCTCTATGTGTAACACCAATTATTTCAAAAACTCGTTTCAATACATCATATGTGTCGGTTCAAGTTTAAGTATGTACAATATAGGGATAAAAGATGCCGAGTTTCAATACATCATATGTGTCGGTTCAAGGATTTAAAAGAATTGAGTAAAAAAATAGTACTTTAGTTTCAATACATCATATGTGTCGGTTCAAGCGTTGTATCTGCTCCAACACGCTATCATTTGTCTTCAGTTTCAATACATCATATGTGTCGGTTCAAGTATATTATTTTATATTATACTATTTTATATTATTTGTTTCAATACATCATATGTGTCGGTTCAAGCTAAAAGTTTTTACGCTTTTTATCCGACTGTCCGCGTTTCAATACATCATATGTGTCGGTTCAAGGTTAGCAAACATTCAAGAACTTTTAAACTTACAGGGTTTCAATACATCATATGTGTCGGTTCAAGCTATTTCTATACTCTCTTCATGCAATCCAACCGCTGTTTCAATACATCATATGTGTCGGTTCAAGGGTATGTAGTGCTTCATCTTCAAATGTAGGTAAAAGGTTTCAATACATCATATGTGTCGGTTCAAGTTTCTCCCACAGTCCTATTATCACCATCAGTTTCAAGTTTCAATACATCATATGTGTCGGTTCAAGTGCCCTTTTTGGTAAAAGTGAAAGTAAACTACTAAGGTTTCAATACATCATATGTGTCGGTTCAAGAAAGCGACATGAAAGTAAATACAAGTGTCAATCCAAAGTTTCAATACATCATATGTGTCGGTTCAAGCTCCAATTTGACACATTTCCACTATCTCTTTTATTGTTTCAATACATCATATGTGTCGGTTCAAGCCCTATTTTTTAAGAGAATTTTTTAAGAAAATTTTAGAGGTTTCAATACATCATATGTGTCGGTTCAAGCTGGAATAAACATAAATCCAATAGATTGTATAAAGTTTCAATACATCATATGTGTCGGTTCAAGAATCTAAATTAAATAGGAGCGAAAAAATGTGTAAAAGTTTCAATACATCATATGTGTCGGTTCAAGTTTAAATTTTTATGAAATGCAAAAAATTATATTTTAGTTTCAATACATCATATGTGTCGGTTCAAG
>DYTF01000155.1 GCA_020726105.1 Sulfurovum sp.
TAAATTCAGGAGAAAAATAATGGCAAATAGAATTAAAATCCGAAGAGGATCTGGTGTACCTGGTACAGGAGCATTACAACCTAACGAGTTAGGTTGGGATACAGTTGGTAACACGTTATTTATTGGTACAGATACAGCAGCAAAAATTGTTGCCGACGATAAAGTTTATACAAAAAAAGTACAATTAACCGGTGCTGTTACCGGAAGTGCGTTTACGAATCAAAGTAATGGTATTACAACGGTTGATGTAATTTGGGGAACGTCATCATCTAATGCAAATTTTGGAGGTGCAGTTAATATTACCGGTAATATTATAGGAACTGGAATAGCTTATCTAAACGGTGGAATTGATGTTAATACTGCAAAATTTACAGTACAAGGAACTTCTGGAAATGTAAATACTGCCGGAATATTGTCTGTTGCCGGAAGTACGTCTTTAACAGGTTTATTAAGTATATATGGTGGATTAAATTCAGATAATGGATTATTTAAAGTTGAAGATGGTACAGGAAATATTTATACTTCAGGAACATTAAATATTTCCGGTGGAAGTACTTTTAATAGTGCAACACAATTCAATTCAACAATAACTGTTGGTGCAAGTAAATTTATTGTTGCAATAGACGGTAATACATCTATTGCCGGAACATTGACTGTTGCTGGAACAACTTCATATAGTGGAATTATTAATGCAAACGGTGGAATTGCTGTAGATACTACTAAATTTACTGTTCAAGATGGTACAGGAAATGTTTATAGTGCTGGAACACTTGAAATTGATGGACTTGCTACATTTGATTCGTTATTAACTGCTAATGCTGGTGCTAAATTAAGTAGTGTTGAAGTCATAGGAAATGCAACAATTACCGGCGCAACACAATTTAATTCAGCTATAGCAATTGGTGCAAATAAATTTAAAGTAGCAACAGATGGAAATACTCAAATAGAGGGTACACTTGCTGTAACTGGTTCAACAACTTTATCAGGTTTTTTAAACGCAAATGGTGGAATTGCAGTAGATGCTACTAAATTTACTGTTCAAGATGGTACAGGAAATGTTTATAGTGCTGGAACACTAGGAATTGCTGGTATTTCAACAATTTCAGGTCTTTCAAATCTTAATGGTGGAATTGCCGTAAGTACTAATAAATTTACAGTTTCTAATACTGGTAATACACTAGTTGCAGGAACATTAGATGTTACCGGCGCAACAATTTTAACTAGTACTCTAAATGTTAAGTCTGCGGTTGATTTAGATACTACCTTAAACGTTGATGGTGCAAGTACATTAAAAGGAACAGTTGCTATTACAGGTGCAACATCTATTGCAAGTACACTTGCAGTAACAGGAGCCGGAACTTTTACAGGTGTTTCAAATCTTAATGGTGGTATTAATGTTAATACTGGAAAATTTACAGTTTCTAATACAGGTGCAACATCTATTGCAAGTACACTTGCAGTAACAGGAGCCGGAACTTTTACAGGTGTTTCAAATCTTAATGGTGGTATTAATGTTAATACTGGAAAATTTACAGTTTCTAGTACAGGCGCAACATATATTGCAAGTACACTTCTAACACATGGAAATACTACTTTAGATGGTACTTTAAATGTAAAAGGTAATACTGAT
>DYTF01000156.1 GCA_020726105.1 Sulfurovum sp.
TCAAACACTTCTCTTGCGAGACCCAGTGCTTGCTCTACATCTTCTTGGGTATGGAGTGTTAATTCATCCAAAAGATGCCCGTCGTAGGGCGAGGTTACTTGTATCATATTCATAAATATTTCTCCTTTTAGAGTAAGCAGCTTTTGTTTTCTAGTAACTCATTGAGTATGCTGTGGTTGAGTGAATAGTCTATGGCTACATCAATCAGATGCACGCCTTTGGCATCTAAAGCCTCTTCAAGCATCAGCATGAACTCAGGTGCTGAAGCAGGGCGGTACCCCTTAGCACCATAGGCTTGTGCATACTGAACAAAGTCAGGGTTTTTAAAATCAAGTCCGAAATCTGCAAACCCCATCCCTTCTTGTTTCCATTTGATCATCCCATAGCCACCGTCATTGATGACTATCACAACCAAATCAATGCCCAAGCGCACCGCCGTTTCAAGTTCTTGTGCGTTCATCATAAACCCACCGTCACCACAGACACAGATGACTTTTTTGAGAGGGTACACCAGTTTCGCCGCGATAGCAGAGGGAAGTCCTGCGCCCATGGTTGCCAAAGCGTTGTCAAGCAGTAGGGTGTTGGGCTCGAAACATTTGTAGTTGCGTGCAAACCAGATTTTATACATCCCGTTATCAAGTGTGACTATCCCATCTTGGGGCATCAAATCACGGATGCCCTTGAGTAGCCGTTGTGGCAAGAGAGGAAAACGGTCATCTTTAAAATACGCCGTAATGTGCATCTGTGTTTCAGTAATGACGCGTTTATAGTAGCTAAAATCCCAATGCGCTGGCACAACAAGTGCTTTTGTTAAAGCAACAACGGTACTGGCAATGTCACCGACCACATCCATCTGTGGAAAATAGGTCGCATCAACATTTGAGGCATTAAAGTTGATATGAATCACTTTAGTGCCGCCTTTTTCCATCAAAAATGGCGGTTTTTCCACACTGTCGTGCCCTACATTGATAATCAAATCAGCTCTTTCGATGGCGCAATGCAGATAATCATTTTGTGAAAGTGCCGCCGTTCCCAAACACAGAGGATGAAACTCACTGACTACACCTTTACCCATCTGTGTCATAAAAAAGGGGATGCCCGAAGTGTTGATAAATTCTGCCAAAGCAGTTTGGATGCGTGTTCTGTTAGCACCTGCGCCGATGAGTATGAGTGGCTGTTTGGCAGCGTACATCATCTTGAGCGCTGCATCAATACTTCCTTGTGATGCCACAGGATAATAGTGTTCATGCACGGGAAATATCTCACACTCACAGGCTTCTCTAGCGATGTCTTCAGGTAGTTCAAGATGCACAGCACCAGGGCGTTCCTCTTTGGCGCACTTAAAACTCTCTCGCACCATGGAGGTGATGAGGTTGGCATCGACGATGGTTTTGGTGTATTTGGTTAGAGGTTGCATCATCTGGACGACATCAATAATCTGAAAACGACCCTGTTTGCTTTTTTTGATGGGTTTTTGCCCTGTAATCATCATCATTGGCATTGCACCTAAGTTCGCATAGGCTGCAGGCGTGACAAGGTTACTAGCCCCTGGCCCCAGCGTGGACATACAAACTCCCACCTTGCCAGTAAGCCGCCCATAAGTAGCTGCCATAAACCCTGCACC
>DYTF01000157.1 GCA_020726105.1 Sulfurovum sp.
TTTGGTAGCGTTTTAGGAAAATTTACGGTTTGGGTTTATCGTAACATCAGTTAGTTAAGTTTCAAACCCTATAAGGGCAATGTTCAAATATTGGCATACGCTCCAACCACCCACACTACCGAATGTTTCAAACCCTATAAGGGCAATGTTCAAATTGCCACCTCAACATCTTCTATTAGGCTACCTGTATAGTTTCAAACCCTATAAGGGCAATGTTCAAATGACCTATAGTTATTTTTTGGGGCTTTCAGGCAAAGTTTCAAACCCTATAAGGGCAATGTTCAAATAATACGTTGTAGTTCTTTTGCTATCTCGTCAATCTGTTTCAAACCCTATAAGGGCAATGTTCAAATATGGCATGACACAAAAAGCCATTCTACAAAAAAAGGTTTCAAACCCTATAAGGGCAATGTTCAAATAAAACCAAAATCCAGACCTTCTCCACTTTCACTCCGTTTCAAACCCTATAAGGGCAATGTTCAAATTTTTTCATTTTTGAAATGGTAGCTTTATGCACACCAAGTTTCAAACCCTATAAGGGCAATGTTCAAATCTCTTTTTTACTTTGATATGCCCTTGACTTTATAAGTTTCAAACCCTATAAGGGCAATGTTCAAATCTTCTTCTCTCCATCTTTATGTTAGTTCCTGTTGGTTTCAAACCCTATAAGGGCAATGTTCAAATAGAGTGTTATGATTCTACTTTTTATTTTTATGGTTAGTTTCAAACCCTATAAGGGCAATGTTCAAATTCTTGTCCAATTTGCTTCGCCGTGAACATTGGCAGTTTCAAACCCTATAAGGGCAATGTTCAAATCAGAAGATACACAATACCCCGAAATAGACATAACAGGTTTCAAACCCTATAAGGGCAATGTTCAAATACGCTCCAAAATGGTAAAAAAAGGAACACTTGAATAGTTTCAAACCCTATAAGGGCAATGTTCAAATACAATCACAACAGACCTACAAACCCCTGAAGCCATTGGTTTCAAACCCTATAAGGGCAATGTTCAAATATTATCAGGAAATGTTGAACTCTTGGAAAAATTGTTTCAAACCCTATAAGGGCAATGTTCAAATACCAAGGAAAATGAATTAGCCCAAACTTTACGCAAGTTTCAAACCCTATAAGGGCAATGTTCAAATATTACCAAAGAAATAATTTAACTGCTCTTTGGAGTTGTTTCAAACCCTATAAGGGCAATGTTCAAATAAATTCTTTTCGACATTCAGCATTTTTAGTTTTAGTTTCAAACCCTATAAGGGCAATGTTCAAATAAGAGACAGCATCATTGAAAGGGTATTTTGTGCGTTTCAAACCCTATAAGGGCAATGTTCAAATTCGCTGTGGTCGACTTTATAGAAAAAAATAGCGGGTTTCAAACCCTATAAGGGCAATGTTCAAATCAATCTACCAATAGACAAGGAGCAAACCGTAAGAATTGAGTTTCAAACCCTATAAGGGCAATGTTCAAATGAATACAAAAGGCTTACCGAAAAGTATAGAGAGCCAGGTTTCAAACCCTATAAGGGCAATGTTCAAATCAATGCACTATCTCCATCCACAGCACTTATTATAGGTTTCAAACCCTATAAGGGCAATGTTCAAAT
>DYTF01000158.1 GCA_020726105.1 Sulfurovum sp.
AGCCAAAAAGTCGTTTGAACAGCACCAACAGCAAGATTAGACGTTGCCATACCCACAGGTAACATACCTTGAATCGCCCACGGTTGTCGTCCTACTTCAGCAACAATCCAACCCATTTCACCAGCCAAATAACCCAATGGAATTGAAAAAACTGCCAAGCGTAACAAGAGTTTATTCCCCATCAATTTATTAACCATTGAGCGATAAAGAATCAAAAAGAAAAGCACCATAAACCATGTTCCTAAACCAACCATAATATGAAAGCTATAAAAAGTCAATCCCACAGGTGGAATAATCTCTTTTTCATCTTTTAAATACCCATAACCAAAATAGGACTCATTGGCTCGAAAAGTCTCTAAAGCCGTTTGAGCTTGGGTTAGATCTCCTGCTTCTTTTGCCTCTTTATAAGATTTTAGTGCCTCAATCGCTACCTTACCTTTTTCTATTTTACTCTTGGCACTCTCTATCCCTTGTGCTTCATTACCATAAACCAAATCGTTAATTCCTGGAACAAAGGCATTCATATCATGAAAGCCTAAAAACGAAAGGGCATACGGAACTTCAAGACTCCAAACAAATTCCTCTTTATCATCACCTATCTCTTTTTGGCTGTTAAGCTGACCCATAGCAACAATACCTGCACGACCATGACCATCATAAAGACCTTCCATCGCTGCCAGTTTGGTTGGTTGATGAAGGGCTACTTCATGTGCCGACTCATCCCCTGAAGCAATTAAAAAAATAGAAGTAATCAGACCAAATGTTGCTCCAACTACCATACTTTTTCTCGCTTTGACAACATCTTTACCTTGAAGCAAATACCATGCACTAATCCCCACCACAAAGAGTGAACCCATTACATAACCACTACCAATGGTGTGCAAAAATTTAGAGTAGGCATTGGGGTTAAAAAGTACATCAAAAAAGTTGTGCATCTCAAAACGAGCTGTATCGACATTGAACTCCATTCCTACAGGATTTTGCATCCAACCATTGGCAACCAGAATCCAAAGTGCGGAAAGGTTTGAACCAATTGCTACCAACCACGTAGAGAACAAGTGCATCTTTTTACTTACTTTGTTCCAACCAAAGAACATCACGGCAAAGAAAGTCGACTCCATAAAAAATGCCATAATCCCTTCAATGGCTAAAGGGGCTCCAAAAATATCCCCCACAATCCAAGAGTAGTTTGACCAATTCGTTCCAAACTCAAACTCCATAATGATTCCCGTTGCCAAACCAATGGCAAAGTTAATCGCAAAGAGTGTCATCCAAAACTTGGTAATCTCTTTCCATACTACATTGCCTGTTTTCACATAAATCGTCTCCATGATTGCCACAATAAAAGAGAGTCCTAACGTAAGTGGCACAAAAAGCCAATGATACATGGCTGTCAAAGCAAATTGAGCTCTTGACCAATCGACCAAATATAAATTTTCCATTATCTATCTTCCTTTGTTAAATTTTCCAATACATGATTGGCTCTATCGGTATCGTTAGAAAAGTTTTTTTGTAATAAATTTGGGAAAAAAAGTACTTTCATAACCACAAAGAAGAGTAAAAATTTAATTCCAATAATTCCCCATAACGTTCTACCTACACGCATAC
>DYTF01000055.1 GCA_020726105.1 Sulfurovum sp.
AGGGACGCACGATGAGGTATATTGAAATGAAAAGAGCAAACACATGAGTATAAAAGAAAACGAAAACTTTATAAAGCTTCCACGGGGAAGTTTTCTTATGGGAAATGAAGAGGCTTTGGCAAAAGACAATGAAAAGCCTGTGCATCGTGTGAAGATAGACTATGACATCGCGATGTGTAAGTACCCTGTGACGGTGGAGGAGTACATGCTTTTTGCGCAGGCTACAGGGGCGGAAGTGCCAGAGGAAAGACATGAACATTTGGGCGTTGATGTGCCGGTGCGTCGTGTCCGCTGGAGTGATGCCAAAGCGTACTGCGCATGGAAAACGCAAAGAGAAAGTGTGACATATCGTCTGCCAAGTGAAGCAGAGTGGGAGTATGCGTGCCGTGCAGGCAGTAAAGAGAAGTATTGTTTTGGCAGTGATGATGCGCTGTTGGGTGAGTATGCGTGGTATGGTGAAAATGCGCAAGGTGTCACACATGCAGTGGGGTTAAAAAAACCAAATGCCTGGGGATTGTATGATATGCATGGAAATGTATGGGAGTGGTGCAGCGACCGCTATGCACCAAACTATGCGGGTACGCCATGTGACGGTTCGGCATTTAGGGGCGAAAGCGACAAAGGCAGAGTATTGCGTGGCGGTTCTTACAATGCAGGTGCAGATAAATGCTCTTGTACTTCACGCATAAACCTTGCTTCAGCAGGCAAGAACTACTTCATAGGATTTCGGGTTGTGATAGAGTTTTTGAGGTAACATAGTGTTGCATAATTTTCTTAATCAGAGCGAAAATATCCGAATTAACAGTTAGTTAATAAATATCGGTTATAATCCTTACAATTTGGTGTAATTGCGCCATACTAAAAAGGGGTGAGTATGTTAAAGACAATTTTTTCGATGAAGATGGCAGTGTTAATGCTGTTTTTATTTGGGGTGACTATAGGTGTTGCAACATTTATAGAAAATGACTATGGCACGCAAACGGCTAGAGCTTTGGTTTATAAGGCACAATGGTTTGAGGTGTTTTTGGCGTACTTTGTTGCCATTTTGATTTATAACATGATAAGGGTGAAGTCTTACAAGGGTAAACCCGCTGTTTTTCTCTTTCATTTTTCTTTTCTTGTGATTGCTATAGGAGCACTTGTTACGCGTTATGTGGGCTACGAGGGAGTGATGCATATCCGTGAAGGTGAAACCAGTGCTGTGATGGTCTCTGACGCCAATGTTTTGCAGGTTTATGCCGAAGCTGACAAAGCGCGTGCTTCAGTTGAAAAAGAGCTTTATCTTTCAAGTATGACGACCAATAGACTCAAAGAGAGTCTCAGTGTAGGGCAGAAAAAGGTAGAGGTTGAACTTGTCAAGTATATGCCAACGGCAGAGGAGATAGCCGTACCTTCCCAAGAGGGCAAAAAACTTTTGGAGCTTAAAATCTCGACAGGTCAAAAAGGGGAGATTTACTACTTGGCAAAAGGTGAACAAAAAGATTTTGGTGCATTTTATGTGGGTTTTGATGTGCAAAAACCTACCGATAAGCCGATGTTTCTCATCTCCGAGCAAGAGGGTGGCTATAAAGTCGATTTTCCTTTTACGCTTGAGACACTCAATATGAATGATAAAACTTCGGGTGAACTTCAGGGGGGCATGAATGACTTTCAAGATCGTATGCTTTATCGTTTTGGCTCAAATGCCATCGTACTAAAGACCGTGCATGAAAAAGCGGTGCTTAAACTTGAACCAAACGGACTGAAAGCACAAAGTGGACAGGCTGAGTATATGCAGTGGAAAGTCTCTGTTGGTGACAAAAGTCAGCTCGTTACGACACGCCCATACAAGGGTATAGTGGGCAAGATAGAGCAACTCAACCTAGACGGTGTAGCCATTCAGTTGCGTGTGGGAGCTAAACTCATTGATGTGCCTTTTGGCATCAAGCTTGCTGATTTTGAACTTGAACGCTATCCTGGTTCGATGACACCAGCCTCGTACTCAAGCGATGTGCTGCTCATAGATAAAGAGCAGAACATGACAATGCCCTACAAGATTTATATGAACCATATTTTAGATCATAGAAATTACCGTTTATTCCAGTCTTCGTATGATCAAGATGAAAAAGGTACAGTACTTTCGGTCAATCACGACCCTGGAACATGGCCAACTTATATCGGATACATTTTACTTGGGTTGGGGATGATATGGTCGTTGTTTGCACCTTCAGGAAGATTTCAGCACCTTCTTAAGAGTACACGCAAACTACAGGCATCCGCTGCTGTACTGCTAACACTCTTTTTAGCAGCATCTCCCCAAACACTGCATGCTAGCTCACCCGTGGTGGATGAAGCGATGCTTAAAGCCATGCACTCCTATGATTTGGCACATACAAAAAACTTTGCAACTCTAGTAGTGCAAGACCAGCAAGGGCGCATGAAGCCTATGGATACGGTTGCGCATGAAGTGGTGGCGAAGATTACGGGAAGATCTGTGCTTTTTGATCTTGATCCTACTCAGATATTTTTGGGTATGGTGATGCAGCCTGAACTTTATCAGAATGTTCCGATGATTAAGATAGGGCATCCTAAGATAGCACTTACGCTTGGGCTACCTAAAGAGACACAGTATGCCAAATTTACCGATTTTTTTGTGCAAGCAGATAACAAGTATAAGATTTTTGATGCAGTGAGCAAGGCAAGTATTAAAAAACCTTTGGAGCAGACGCAGTACGATAAAGAACTCATCAAGATAGATGAACGGGTCAATGTCGCTTACATGACCTATCAAGGCTCACTTTTACGACTGTTTCCAAAACCAGAAGATGCTAACAATAAATGGCTAGCACCACTTGATGCCATAGAAACCTTTCCTAAAGAGCACGCTGATGGTGTGCGGCTTATGATTGCGGCCTATTTTCAAGCTGTGGCAGCAGGGTTGCAAAACAATGAATGGAAAATGGCAGATACAGCACTCAAAGGCATACACCAATACCAGAAAAAGTATGGTGCAGCCGTTATGCCAAGCCCTTCACATATTGAAATGGAGATTAAATACAACGAGTTTGGTTTGTTTTCAAAACTGATTCCTTTGTATTTGCTATTGGGGGTTGTATTGCTTTTGTTTGCTTTTGTGCATGTATTGAAACCAACTTTCTCCATGAAGTGGATCATGCGTGTTGCTTTGGTAGTCTTTATCTTTGGGTTTGGCTTACACATTTTGGGCTTGGGTGTGCGTTGGTATATCGCAGGGCATGCACCATGGTCAAATGCGTATGAGTCCATAGTATTCATCGCCGCAGCTACAGTACTAGCAGGTGTCATCTTGGCGCGAAAATCACCGTTTGCTTTGGCAGGAACTGCCATATTGGCTGGGATAACGATGGGTGTAGCGCATATGAACTTCATCAACCCCGAGATTACCAATCTTGTGCCGGTGCTTAAGTCGTATTGGCTGATGATACATGTAGCAACGATTATCTCAGGTGATGGCTTTTTTGGCTTGGGTTCTATTTTGTCATTTTTGGTACTTATTTTGTACATACTTAGGGGTAAAAATGGCAATGCAAATATCGACCGTTCCATAAAAGAACTTACCAACCTTTCTGAAATGGGACTCATTATAGGGCTTTTTTTATTGACCATAGGAAACTTCCTTGGCGGTGTCTGGGCAAATGAAAGTTGGGGACGCTACTGGGGCTGGGATGCCAAAGAGACATGGGCAGCAGTGACCATACTCATCTATGCAACGGTACTTCACTTAAGGTTTGTACCTGCATTGAAGTCAAACTTTATCTATAATGTTGCAGCAACATGGGCATATTCCTCTGTACTCATGACATACTTCGGGGTAAATTATTATCTTTCAGGATTACACTCTTATGCAGCAGGTGATCCTGTGCCTATTCCTGCATGGGTTTATTATGCGATTACAAGTTTGTTTATTTTGACACTTCTGGCATCAAGAAACAGAAAATTATCTTAATTTGTAACCTCCTTGAAGCATTCTTTTTTATATTTTATACTATAATATTTCATATATTATAAGAAGGAAAAAGTATGTTAGAGGAATTCAAAAAGTTTCTCATTCAGGGAAATATGGTAGATATGGCGGTTGGTTTCATTTTTGGTGGTGCATTTGCAACAGTGGTGAAGTCAATGGTCGCGAATGTGATTATGCCACCAGTAGGTATGTTGATGGGGAAAGTTGATTTTTCTCAACTCTTCATCGCGCTTGATGGTAATACCTACGCGAGTATGGAAGCTTTAGACAAAGCAGGCGCACCTGCTATTAAATACGGCTTGTTTATCAACGATATTATCTCTTTTGTTATTTTGGGGTTTGTAGTGTTTATGTTCATTAAAGGTTACAATAAACTAAAAGTCGATGAAGCTGTTGAAGAAACAACAAAAATTTGTAGCGAATGTGCTGAAACCATACCTTTTGCTGCCAAAAAATGTGGGCATTGCGGTAATACGAATGTTTAAGAACAACACATTTCTTGTGTTGTTCATCTCTGCTCTTCTTTTTTCAGGCTGTGCAACAAAATCTCAGCCCCAAGCAAAAAAACATCACAAGGAGACTTTAGTTTATGATGAAAAAAACTATCGCCTCGATACCAAAGTAAAACCCCAAACAGGTAATGCTTCTTACTACGCGAGACGATTTCAGGGCAGACGAACAGCCAGTGGAGAAGCATATAATTTGCACCGTTACACCGCAGCCCATCGCTCATTTCCTTTTGGTACGATTATTCGCGTGACGATGCTTAGGACAGGAAAAAGTGTGTTACTCAAAGTAAATGACAGAGGACCTTTTCATAAAACTAGGATAGTGGATGTCTCTTTGGTTGGAGCAAAACAGCTGGGATTGATAGGCCCAGGTGTTGCAAAAGTGAAAGTTGAAAAATTAGTCAAGATAGACTAAAAAAGGCTTAATCTAGTATCTTTTTAATGACCTCGGAACAAACGGTGAGTCCCACCGCCCCTGTTACTGCCACACAAGAGCCTTTCTCTTTGCATTTGTCTTCTTCTGGCGAAAAGACTACTGTGAAGTTCTTGTTGAATTTGGCTTTTTTGAGTTCGTCGCGTATTTTTTTAGCCAGTGCATCACCGTGGGTTTTCCAGATGGAAGTCACTTCTATTTTGCTTGTATCGTAGCGTTTGGCAGAACCCAGTGCCATGATGAGTTTTTTGTAGCATTTTTTGGCGATTTCTATCTTCACCTTCGTGGTATCGGCGGCATCAATCACAAGATCATAAGGTTCAAAGTCAAAACTTTCCACCCACGCCATATCCATACGCTGTTCGATGGTTCGGATATTGGGGTAGAGAGTAGCTAGCGTACTAACTTTACTCATCCCCACTGCATCAGAGCCTATCTGTCTGTTACGGTTGCTTTCATCATACACATCAAAGTCCAATATGGTGATGTCTTTTACACCCGAACGATAGAGACAGTCCAGCGCGTAACTCCCGACCCCACCTACACCCAAGATGAGTATCTTTGCCTGTTGCAACTTAGCAAAGTTTTCTTCGCCAAAGAGCATTTTGCAGCGCTCAAATCTCACAATGTGCTCCATAAGAGTGACAAGTCACGAGAGCACTCTGCTGAAGAGAACATAGCGTTAGCGTAGTTTTTTGGGCTTTGCTCAAAAAGCGTTTCTATTAACAATAACATTTTGCAGCGCTCAAATCTCATGATTTATATCCATTTATTGAGTGAATCAATATCGTCATAGCTAGTCATATCGAGATGTACAGGTGTGACGGACACATAGCCGTCATTGATGGCTTCAAAGTCTGTGACATGCCCTTGTGTCTCCATCCAACCCAAAGTGGGTAATCCTATCCAGTAGTACTCTTTGCCTCGGGGGTTGTGGTGTACTTCTGCATGGTGTCCATAGAGTCTGTTTCCTGCACGGGTGACCTTAAAGCCTTTACAGGTTGCAGGCAAAAGCGGAGGGATGTTGACATTGAGAAATTTACGCGGAGGCAGGGGAAAATCATTGTCAAATATCTTTTTCACCAGTGTAGCGATGCTCTCTTTGGCAAGCATATAGCCATGTTCAGCGATACTCTCAGCCCCGTTTTTATAGACTTGTGAAATAGCAATGGCAGGGATGCCCTGAAGCACCGCCTCCATAGCAGCAGATGCTGTACCCGAGTAGGTGATGTCCTCACCCATGTTTGAGCCGATGTTGATACCCGAGATGACGATGTCGGGTCTGTTTTCTTTCGTGAAGAGTTTGTTAAGAGAGAGAAACACGCAGTCGGTGGGTGTGCCATCATCAAGTTTATAGAAATCTTTTTGTACTTCTATAAAACTAAGGGGTCTGGTGAGCGTCAGAGAGTGCCCGCAGGCTGATTTTTCAGTAGAGGGTGCCACAACGGTGACATGCCCCAAAGGTCTAAGTGCCTCTACGAGTGCTAAAAGTCCTTTAGACTCAAACCCGTCATCATTGGTAATCAGTATTTGCTTCATTTTTTAACTTTGTAGTAGATTTCACCGCCATTATAACCTTTTTGGTATAATATCTATTCTACTAAAGCATAAAAGGAATCGCTGTGCAAAAAGAGCCCATGTTACAAGTCACCTATATCAAACTTTCAAAAGAGCTTGAACATCTCAAGACAACAGAACGCCCGACAATCGCTACTATTATTGATGAGGCAAGAGCGTTGGGCGACTTGAAAGAAAATGCCGAGTATCATGCAGCCAAAGAAAAACAGGGTCTTATGGAAGCGCGTATCGCTGAACTCACTGACATAGTCGGGCGCGCTCAAGTAGTAGACCCTTCAACATTTGAGCATGTACGCATTAGTTTTGGCTCAACGGTGTGTCTGAGTGATCAGGGTAGTGAGGAAGAGTTGGTCTATACCATCGTAGGCATAAAAGAGTCAAATCCTTCAAGAGGGCTCATCTCTATCCAATCTCCTATGGCGCGTATACTCATCGGCAAAGAAGAAGGTGATGAAGTCGAGCTGGTACTTGCTAGTGGTACGAAGAAGTATGATATTGAAGAAGTATTGTACAAAGCCATTATCTTAGACTAAAGAGGGTCGGAGCATGATAAATGTAGGCATTGTCGGTGCTAGCGGATACACGGGACTTGAGTTAGTCAAATTGCTCCTTAACCATCAGGGCTTTAAACTAAACTATCTTGCAACGACACAGGGTGATGTGATGATAGAGCAGCTTCATCCTTCGCTGCAAGATGTCGTCACATTTCCTGTAGAAAAAGCGGATGCAGTTGCAGTTGCGCAAAATTGTGAACTGGTTTTTCTTGCTCTGCCTCACAAGGCTTCGATGGGTTTTGCTAAAACACTTTTAGATAAAGGTGTAAAGGTGGTTGATCTCTCTGCGGATTATCGCTTGGAGCTTGAGACTTATGAGGCGCATTATTGCCCCCATGAAGACAAAGCACACTTGCCCCAAAGCGTGTACGCACTCATTGAGTACTACAAGGAGGAGTTAAAGAGCACCCATCTTGCCGCATCTCCAGGTTGTTACCCTACAGCAACTCTGCTTGGCATCTTGCCATTTATCCCTTATATCGATACTTCCGCACCGCTCTTTGTCGATGCCAAATCAGGTGTGAGCGGTGCAGGTAAAGCTTTGAGTGAAATGACACATTTTGTGAACATTAACGACAATATCTTTGCCTACAATCCACTCAAACACCGCCATGCCCCAGAGATAGCAGAAAAGATAGAAAAAATACACGGTGTAAAGATGTCAGTCAATTTTGTGCCTCATCTCATCCCTGCCACGCGTGGTGAGTTGGTGTCAGTGTATGCCACGCTTAAAGAAGACATCGACCCACTTGAAGTCCTTAAAAAACACTATGCCAATGATGCTTTTGTGCGCATCAGAGAAAACCCTGTGGACATTAAAAGTACCGCAGGCACACACTTTTGTGACATCTTCGCGGCTAAGAACGGCAATGCACTTTTTGTAAGTTCTGCTATTGACAACTTGTTGCGTGGTGCAAGTTCACAAGCGCTTGCAGCTGCCAATTTGATGTGTGGGTATGATGAGGCTATGGGGTTGCCTGTCATACCTTATATGCCATAATGTGTATCAATCACACGCAGTGTGTCTTTGTTGTGGCGAACGACCTTGTAAGCGAAGCGATTCGGGAGCCACAACGCTTTTTTGCTTCGTTTTTTCTAAAAAAATGAAGAGAGAAACAACGCCTCAAGTCAAGTAAAGGGGAGTTTGCAAAACAAGAAAGAGCCAAAATGAACATCATCAGAGAAAATGCCTTATTCGTTGCCGACTCTCATTATCCCCACCATGGTGATACATTTTTAGAGCTACTTCGAAAACTTGATGATGGTAGCATCCAAACCCCACAACTCTTTTTGATGGGCGATAACTTCGATCTGCTCTTTGGGTACAATGACTTCATCCAAACTTTTTCACAAGAAGCCATAACCCTCATACAAAAGCTTTCCCAAAACATAGAGATACATTACTTTGAAGGTAACCATGATTTTTGTCTCAGCGAGCTGTTTCTAAATATTAAAGTCTACAGTAGAGAGCAACAACCTATCTATTTTATGTTTGGTAGCAAAAAAGTTGCCATCGCACATGGGGACAAATATGCAACAGGTTTTTTGTATGACATCTATTGCAAACTATTGCGTAACAAAACTACACTGACTCTACTTAAGCCTTTTGAAAAATGGATTATCACCCATCGATTGCAAAAACTCTCCCGTAAACAGATTTGTTTTACTTTTGATGGGTTTGAGCAACGAGTAGAGGCTATTATGAAGTGCTATGGTGATGCAGACATGGTCATAGAGGGGCATTTTCACCAAGCTAGAGTTGTGGGAGCATACATCTCTTTGCCGTCACTCGCCTGTCAAGGCAAAGTGGGGGTAGCAGAAGAGGGTAGGCTCGTTTTTAAACGGCTTTAGACTCTTCTGCCGTCTTTTTGGCAAGTTCTCTGTCAGTGTAGAACGAACCAAAAGGCACTAAAGAAAGCAGAGTATAGAGCCCTGTTTCCTTCCAAGTAAACCCAGCTTCTTTTTTGGCTTCAAATATTTGGTACAAAAACGCAAATACTAACAATCCATGCAACATACCCACGATTTTGGTAGCCATAGGGTATCCAAAGCTATACTTGAGCGGCATCGCAACAAACAACAAGATGATAAACGAGATACCCTCGATTTTATTAATCAGACGAAACTTTTTTAATTCAGACATAGATGCTCCTATTTTTTAACAGAGTATAGCAGAAGGTGT
>DYTF01000159.1 GCA_020726105.1 Sulfurovum sp.
AACCATAACATTTTATAATATTTATATATTTTATCACACTTTAGTTAATATTTTTAGGTTAAAAATATATAGATGGTAATTATACATAAAGTAGATGTTTTTAAAATTAAAGGGTTAAATTTTCCCCCTCCTTGGATGAGGAGAGGAAAAATTTGTTTTAGATGACAGGTTGAACTAAATCTCCAAACAAAGTATCAAGTTCTCCATTTGGTGTATATTTAGCAAGTCCAAAATTTTCACCACCATCATCATCACTTTCACCACCTAAATAAATATTTCCATTTGAATCAAGTTGTAAACTATAAGCATGATCCCAATCTCCAAAATCAGTAGTTACCATACCGTCTCCTCCTCCAAACGATGTGTCAAGCTCTCCCTTGGAGTTGTATTTAGTAAGTGCAAAATCATCATTACCATCATATCCACCAAGATAGATATTTCCATTTGAATCAAGTTCTAAACTCATAAATCCATCATAACCATCAGAATCAGGAATAACATATCCATCTCCACCACCAAACGAAGTATCAAGCTCTCCATTTGCTGTATATTTAGCAAGTAAAGAATAATCACCAAATTCACCACCAAGATAGATATTTCCACTGCTATCAAGTTGTAAACTAAAAGCCCTACTCCAATCTCCAAAATCAGTAGTTACTATACCATCATTACCAAATGTAGTATCAAGCTCTCCATTTAAAGTGTATTTTGCAAGAGCAAATTCACCATCAATATCTCCACCTAAATAAATATTTCCATTTGAATCAAGTTGCATACTTCTAGCTATATCATCATAACCAAAACCAGTAGTTACCATACCATCAATACCAAAAGAGGTATCAAGCTCTCCATTTGAACTGTATTTAGCAAGTGCAAAATCATCATCACCGTCAACATTAGCATATCCACCAAGATAGATATTTCCACTTCCGTCAAGTTGCATACTTCTCGCTACATCATCACCACCAAACAAATCAGTAGTAATCATACCATCACCTCCACCAAAGGAAGTATCAAGCTCTCCATTTGAAGTATATTTAGCTAATGCAAAATCATCATCACCGTCAACATTAGCATATCCACCAAGATAGATATTTTCACTTCCGTCAAGTTGCATACTTCTCGCTACATCATCACCACCAAAATCAGTAGTAATCATACCATCACCACCACCAAATGTAGTATCAAGCTCTCCATTTGAACTGTATTTAGCAAGTGCAAAATCATCATCACCGTCAACATTAGCATATCCACCAAGATAGATATTTCCACTTCCGTCAAGTTGCATACTTCTCGCTACATCATCACCACCAAACAAATCAGTAGTGGTATAACCTGTTCGTGGTGTGGTATTTCCATTTCCAACAAAAACCTCTACGAAACTTTCAGATGTTCCACCTTTTCCATCACTAATAGTATAATTTATAACATCCATTCCATTATAATTTGCTGGTGGTGTATAACTCAATGTACCATCTTCATTTATAGTGACTTTTGCACCACTATTTGAAATAGCACTAATCACACTTAAAAGGTCGCCATCTACATCTGTATCATTTGCCAACACATCTATAATAGTGCTTGTTGGAACAT
>DYTF01000160.1 GCA_020726105.1 Sulfurovum sp.
ATTGGCTTGTTGAACATCATCTAGTTGTAACATTTAGTTTTGGGTTTCCTTTTGTAATGTATTTTTCATAATCACTATACTTTGTTTCGAGTCCTTCAAAATCTTTGTCATTGGTTATAAGAATCAATTCATAGTGTTTAGCAGTAATAAAGTGCAAAAAATCAATCGCTTCGCATTTACCTTTTAGCGTTATCCCTTTGCTATGACAATAGCGAGAAAATGCAATGGCTTCATCATAGATTTCTTGTTTGATATTCACTTGCTCAAAGCGTTCCAACGTTGCTTGAGCTTCTCGAAAGATTTTTTTATTATCAAAACGAATGGTTCTTAATGATTCTATCAAGACCAAACGATTGATAAAAAGTTCACTGTCTTCTTGAATAAGCAAAGCATTCAACTGCTCTTTTGCTTCATCTTTATTTTTTAATAAATCTATAATGACATTAGTATCGATAAAATACTTCACTATTGAGCCTTTTCAATCGTATCTATCAGACTTAAGAGTCCCTCTTTGGCTCTTTTTTGTCTTCTTTCATCATCTTGTGAGGGGTTATGAATCCTCTTTTCATTGACATCAAAACCAAAGATAGTTGATTGAATATCATTTAAAAAATTATTGTTCACCTCTTTTTGAACAGAGATTTTAACCACCCCTTCCTCTTTATATATCGTGTAATATACAGCCTCCATACTTGAACCAAGCAAAATCGTAGGGCTATGGGTTGTAACGATAAATTGAATCAGAGGAAAAGTCTCACGCAATTTACGCATAAAGCTATATTGCCATCTAGGATGTAGATGAAGTTCAATTTCATCAATTAAGACTATACCTTGAAATTGTGCTATGTTTTCGACTTGTTGGTTGTGCGAAAACCTTGCTATCATATCGCACACAAGCGTTATTACACCCTTATAGCCTGCTGAGAGCTGTTCAAAGTTAACAACTGAGCCTTTTTCGCTAAAGCTGACTTTATCGGGTGTAATATCTATCGATATATCAGTGTTAAGCAAATGATTTAAAAGCGCTTTTGCTCTAGTTACACTAATGATATTTCTTTTTTCATCTTTTTCACGGTAGTCTAAGTATTGCAACCATTCAATAGGATTTTTTAAATCATATTCGCTTGTAAAGAGACTTAAGTAGCCCGTGTGGTCTTCTTTGAGTTGGCAATAGTTGTTGCGTGATGCACCGTACGCTAATATATATTCATAAGCATCTTGTGCATTTTGATTGTATTCGTTCTTTTGCGTATCCCAAACCACTAAACTATACTCTTGTTGGTTCTTAACCAAATCAAAAACATCACCTTCTTTGACTCCTGCTAAAGCAATCGTAATGGCTTGTAAAAGTAAGGTCTTGCCATCTCCATTTTCACCCACAACATAAATCTCTTTTTTATCGTGTAGGTTGCTAAGTTCTATATTTTTGATAGAAAAGAAATTTTGTATGTGAATGCTATCAATTCTAGCTATCTCTTTTTGTTCTATCTTTTGACTCTCTTTACCTTTTAAATCATTTTCTAATACATTAAGCAATAAATCCACATCTTCAATTTTTTTGAGAAAGAGGGGTTTGATGTTTGGGTTT
>DYTF01000161.1 GCA_020726105.1 Sulfurovum sp.
TGTCCTCTAAGTAAATCGGCACTGTCCCATAGCCATCGTTCAAGTGTTTCAAGTGTGAGTTTGCTCATTCTTCATATCCTATTTTTAGTAGGTGTATTTTAGCCTATTCTTACTGTTAAGGATGTAACCAATACCATAAAAAACAATTTATATTTCAAAGGTGATAATTATACTTTAATGTAAAATTAAGAATATATTGTATAAAAAATATACAATTATCAATTTAATTATTGTATAAAAAGAGATACAATGAGATATATAAAATATACTTAATGATAAATTAAGTTAAAAAAAGGAATTACATGAACATCAAAAAATTGGGTCTTTCTAGCATAACCGCTATAAGCATAATGACTACGCTAACTTCTACTGTTGGTGCTGATGATGGGTTAGAGACCATACTAAGCAATGGTAAATACTCTCTTGAACTTCGACCACGATATGAATTTGTTGACCAAGACCCTATTGCCAATCACGCCAATGCATTTACCGTAAGAACTGCTATTGGTGCTAAATTTGATACCCTTGGAGTAGATGGTTTGGGTACAGAAGTAGAGATGATGGATGTACGTAATTTTGGTGCCAACAACTATGCACCTGAAACAGCAGGATACCCCGTTGTAGCAGATGGTGAACAAAGCAGAGTCACCCAAGCCAATATCTCTTATGCTAAAGATGGTTTTGTAGCTTTAGTAGGACGAAAAGGGGTTAATTTAGACAACGAAAGATTTATTGGAACGGTTGGTTGGAGACAAATGCCCCAAACGTATGACCTTGCTTTAGTGGGATACAATGGTGTAGAGAACCTCGACCTACAAGCTGCTTATGTTTGGCAAGTCAATCGAATTTTCGATAGAGAATTAGGGGGATTAAATCTACCTGATTTTAACACCAACAGCGTATTGTTACACGCTTCTTATAAAATTTCACCTGCGTTAAACCTTACTGCTTATGATTACATGACGGCGAGTTTTGCTGACCATCTTGGAATAAGAGCCACAGGAAACAATACGCTTAGCAATGAGGTCAAACTTGATTATACGGCAGAATATGCCAAACAGATGGATGCTTCACTCAAAGAGAAAACTGCTCCATTTAGCAATGCCAAACCCAAACAAGATGCTGATTATTATAAAGTTGAGTTAAGTGGTACAAAAATGGGTTATACCGCAGGGGGAAGCTATGAAGTTTTAGGAGAAAAAGGAAGTGGTACCAACGCATTTGGTACACCACTAGCCACCCTTCATGCCATGAATGGTTGGGCTGATAAATTTCTAGCAACACCTGTTGATGGACTTACCGACATGGCACTAAATTTGGGCTATGCCAATGCAAATTTTGGAAAAATAATGGGTGTTTATCACAAATTTGACAGCGATGCAGGAAGCGTTGATTATGGTTCAGAATTTGACCTTCTTTATGTAAAACCTGTTATGAAAGATGTCACAATGATGCTTAAAGGTGCGGTCTATTCACAAGGTGATGCAACCACAACCTATACCGATACAAGTAAATACTGGGTGATGTTTGATTATAAAATATAATCAAATATTCTTACATAAAAACAAGGAG
>DYTF01000010.1:0-23797 GCA_020726105.1 Sulfurovum sp.
GGAATTAGGAATTAGGAATTAGGAATTAGGAATTAGGAATTAGGAATTAGGAATTTTTACCAAAATAGTCTTTTAGTTTGCTGTAGATTTGACCGAATGGATGCTAGTGGCGCGAGAGAGCTTACTTATAGTAAGTGACCGAGCGAAACGAGCCCATTCGGTCAAAGATGCAGTGAAATAAAAGAACTATTTTTATTTTGAGTTTTTCTTGTCTCTTGCTAGTCTTTTTCTTTCATTCTCATCAAGTGATCGTTTACGGATTCTGATAGAGATTGGGGTTACTTCGATGAGCTCGTCATCTTCTATCCATTCCATCGCTGACTCTAGTGTAACTGGTCTTGGGGTGATGAGCTTAATGGCTTCATCTGCCCCTGAAGTTCTCATGTTGGAAAGTTGTTTTCCTTTGAGTGGGTTCACATCAAGGTCACCAGGTCTTGCAGACTCGCCGATAACCATACCACTATAGACTTTATCCTGTGGGTTAATGAACATAATCCCTCTAGCCTGAAGGTTAAAGATGGAAAAGGCAACCGCTTCACCATCATCCATGGATACCAACGCACCTGCTGTTCTGCTTTCAACTGTACCTGAGTATGGTCTGTACTCCAAGTAAGAGTGATTCATGATACCCTCACCTTTAGTGTCTGTCAAAAACTCGTTTCTAAACCCAATAAGCCCACGCGCAGGGATTTCAAACTCAAGTCTTACTGTACCGTCTGGCATCGGAGCCAATGATGTCATGTTTGCTTTTCTTTTACCCAGTTTTTCGATGGCGACACCTTGAAACTCTGAAGGAACATCGACGACCAAATGCTCAAACGGTTCCATTTTGACACCGTTTTCTTCTTTTACAACAACCTGTGGACGCGCAAGAAGGAACTCAAACCCTTCTCTTCTCATGTTTTCTGCCAAGATACCGATCTGAAGTTCACCACGACCTGAAACCAAAAACGAAGCATCGCCCATAGGCTCCATACGCATCGCAATGTTGGTTTCCATCTCTTTAGCTAGTCTTTCTGCAATCTTGTTTGAAGTCACATGTTTACCCTCTTGTCCTGCTAGTGGGCCATTGTTTACAGACATAACAACTGAAAGTGTAGGCTCTTCGACATGCATTGGGTCAAGTGGTACGGGATTACTTTTGTCACACACAGAGTCACCCACATCAATGTCATTAAACCCTGCAATCGCTACGATGTCCCCTGCTTCAGCCTCTTGAATCTCGATACGCTCAAGTCCTTTAAACCCAATAAGTTTTGAGATACGGCTTTTTGATTTTTCGCCTGAAGCTTTAACCAGCAAGTACTCATCACCTTTTTTTACTCTACCATTAAAGATGCGAGATATTCCGATACGCCCTACAAAGTTATCGCTATCGAGTGTAAAGACTTGCACTTGTGTGTCTGCATCAGGTGAGCCTACAGGATACGGTACTTTGGTCAAAATCGCTTCAAATAATGGCCCCATGTCGATGTTTTCATCTTCCATTTCCCATTTTGCATACCCATCTCTAGCTGCCGCATACAGCACAGGGAACTCAAGTTGTTCTTCGTTGGCATCAAGTGCTACCAAAAGGTCAAATACTTCATCAAGTACTCTCTCTGGGTCTGAACCATCTTTATCGATTTTGTTGATAACCACTACAGGAATCAAGCCAAACCCAATCGCTTTTTTCAAAACGAATTTAGTTTGCGGCATAACACCTTCTTGTGCATCAACCAGCAAAAGTACACCGTCAACCATCTTCAATACACGCTCTACTTCACCACCAAAATCGGCGTGCCCTGGGGTGTCGATGATGTTGATTTTGTGATCGCCATAAACAATCGCCGTGTTTTTAGAAAGAATGGTAATCCCTCTTTCTTTTTCAATAGCGTTACTGTCCATCGCTCGCTCTTGCACTTCTTGGTGTGCAGCATAAGTGCCTGATTGTTGAAGGAGTTGGTCTACGAGTGTGGTTTTACCGTGGTCAACGTGCGCGATAACGGCGATATTTTTAATCTTTTGCATGATACATCCTGATGCTAAGCCAAACCCAAAAAATGTATGACCTGCGTAATTTTTCGCATATTGTATCCAACTCTTTCTATAGAAAAGATTTATAATCCAAAGCCATAAATCTCATGATAGGTTTTCACAGCATGCCGATCGGTCATCGCTGCGATATAATCTGCAATCACTCTCTGCTCTTTTCGTACATCAAATAACGCTTTTTGATGAGGCGGCAGAAGGTCTTTGTCTTCTCTGAATGCCGCATACAGTCCTTTGATACACTGCTTTCCTGCATGCATTTTGCGTGCTATTTTTTGGTGTTTGTAGAGCTTGTGCATCAACAGTTTTTTCAGTTTTTTAAGCTCGGTGGCACTCTGCTTTGAGAAACCAAGCGGCAGAGTAAGGCTTGCATCCAAAGTAGCACAAATTGGCTCTTCTTTTCGATAGTGTTTTGCGTCTTCTTGAGAATTTGCAATAAAATCTTCCACCAAAAGCTTAATCAAGCCCGCCACAAAACGATGACGATAGAGTGCATCACCTCGTCCGATGCCCTCTTGTTGCACTCCCTCATCTACTCTTAGACACAAGGTATCCTCAAGCAAATCATCAAAACTTATCAGACCATATTTAATCCCATCATCAATATCATGTGAGGTATAAGCAATCTCATCAGCATGATCCACCACCATCGCTTCAAGAGAGGGGTGCTTATCGAGTGCAAATCCTTCATTGATGTTCACTAAAAATGGTTTTTGATAGGGATATGAATGCTTCAATACCCCCTCAAGCGTCGCAAAAGTAAGATTAAGCCCCTCAAAATCTTTGTAGCGTTTTTCAAGTGTAGTTAAAACCCGAAATGACTGAAAATTATGCTCAAACCCCAACTCTCTTCCATCTTCTCTTAGCAATTTATCGAGCGCATCCCCACCTGCATGACCAAAAGGTGTATGACCCAAGTCGTGAGAGAGTGCGATGACTTCGGTTAGTGTTTCATTGAGAGCTAACATCCTTGAGAGGGTACGGGCTATCTGTGAGACTTCAAGCGAATGGGTGAGACGGGTACGAAAATAATCTCCTTCATGGTTCAAAAAAACTTGCGTTTTATACTCTAAGCGTCTAAACGATGAGCAGTGCAACACCCTGTCCCTGTCTCTGGCATAGGGATCTCTAAAGTCCGCTTCAAAATCAAAAAATCGTTCACTCGCTTGCATCATAAGCCTTTAGTTAAGAGTGCTATAATTGTAGCAAAATAGTTTTACAGGGTAGCCCATGCAAACCATTGAAATGTATCATATAACCTACGAAAAGCCGAAAGTAACGCTGTTGCAACACAGTGGTCTGGGTGTCGCGGAAATCGCTGCGCGTACTTGTTACGATAGCTTTGAAAACTCTGAGAATGCCTGCATCAAAGAAGCGATGAATACCTTAGATACAGATGCCATTAACGCCATAGACGACTCTGATTTACTTTCCAACCTTGCATGGGTGCACCATCATCACTCCATCATCGAACACGCAACACTCAGTTACCTCATACAAGGCACATCGCGTGGTGTACTACAAGAACACGCTAGACATAGACTACAGGCCATCTCTGTAAGAAGCACCCGATACACCATGTCAAGCGTTATCAATGCTTTTGTGGCTTCGCTGCAAGATGACGATGGCTTTGACTTCTTTTTGAACACGATACTAGACCTCAATCTCTTTGTCATCACCGACAGAGACTATCTGAGCATTGAAATCAGAGCCATGTTTGATAAGCTCTCGTTTCAGTACCAAAAAGAGAGTGATTTTTTAGAAACTGCTGTAGCAAAATCTTCTTTGCCTTATATAGAAAGCTTCAAACACGATGCCTCTGCACTCTTTGACGCTTTGCAAAACGGTAAGAAAAAAAGAAATGTAGGGGATGGATTTAAACACATCGTGACAGATAATTGGAAAGTTGATATGGTAGTTTCGTTCAATATTAGGAGTCTTAAAAACTATTTTGACCTAAGAGACTCTGGGGCAGCATGGTTTCAGATACAATGGCTCGCAGCCGCCATGAAAGAAGTCACGCCACTCAAATACCTCAGACTCATCGACAAAACATACAAGCATCATGGCAGGAATTAACAAAATAATAACAAAATTGTAACAAACTATTTATTTTTTGTTAATTACCCTTGACAATAAAAAAATAAATGTGCTACAATCCGAATGAGTTACAAATAAAAACACAAGGAAACAAACATGAAAAAATTTAACCTTTCACTCGTAGCTGTATTGGCAATGAGTACATTCGCAATCGCAGGTGGAGACATCGCTCCAGTTGAACCAGTAATCGAAACTCCAGTAGTTGAAGAGTCTACTCCAGGTGGCTTCTACCTTGGTCTAGCTTATGGTTTGTCTAACATTCTTGCAGAACAAACTAATGTTGCAGATTTTGACGAAGATTACAGTGCTGTTATGATTCAAGCTGGTTACAAATTTAACCCGTATGTTGCTCTTGAGGGTAGATACTGGTTTGGTATTGCTGAAGAACTTACTCCAGCGAGTGACCTTACTGTAAATACTTGGGCTATCTATGTAAAACCATCATACCCAATCACTGAGTCATTTGATGTGTATGGTCTTCTTGGTTATGGAAACGCAGAATCAGAAGTAACTCCTGCACCAGCTGATACTCTTGTTGGATTTGCATGGGGCGCGGGTGTTGCTTACTCAGTAACTGAGAGCGTAGCACTATTTGTTGACTACACAAGCTTGCTTGACAGTACTGATGTTGTAGGTGGTACAGTTGACACTACAGTTTCTGCTGTTAACTTCGGTGTAACTTACACTTTCTAAAACCTTTTCTACTAAGCCTTTTGGCTTGGTAGAACCCTTCTCTTTCCCACATTTTTCACTCTTTTTTTATCATTATTTGACTATAATATGCCAAAAAAATTACCGTTTCGGAGTATTCTATGCGCATTATCTTGTTACTACTTTTGGGTGCTTTCACCTCTGTTTTTGCTCAGTCGGTATCTCCAGAGCTCATCAGCGCTTCTATACAAAACGCACTTCCTAGACACATCCAAGGTAAAAACAGAGAAATCATCACAAATATCTACGCTGAGGCTGGCTACAGACCTTTATGGGTTGGTGATGCCAACAAGAAAAAAACCGCCCAGCTCATACAAGCACTGGGTGACCCGATGTTCAACTACAAGGAAAAATCTTTTGACAGAGCATCCATTAGCCGTTTGTTTTTCATGCTTGATGGTGGTGAGATTCCTTTGCGCGAACAGGCGGCGGTGTATGCAAGACTGGATATCATCCTCACGAGTTCCATGGTGCGGCTGGTGCGGTTCATCGTCCAAGGTGATGTTAACTGGAATTTGGTACAACAAAAACTGCACAGACTCAAACAAAGCGAGGATGTCACGGCGCGATGGGAGATGGAGCCAAAAGGATTTCCTGAACAACAGCAGCTTCTGTCTGCCATCGTTAATGGCAACATCTACCCGTACCTACGCTCTTTGATACCCATGGAGCATCGTTACAAAAAACTCGTCAAAATGCTCAAAGATTACCGCAGGATGGACAGACTTCCAAAAGTAAAATACACGAAAAAACCCCAAAAGATTGGCGATTCATCGGACATCATCAAGTCAGCAAAAGAGTATCTTCAGATAACAGGAGATTACCCACAAAACGCGCCCATCAACAGTACATTTGACAACACCCTCAAAAGAGCGCTGATGACCTACCAAAAACGCTATTTGCTTAAAATAACGGGTCTACTTGATGAAGCAACCACTTTTTATCTGAATAAACCTGCCTCTGAAAACATCCAATCCATCATCACAAACCTAGACAAAACCAAACTCTACCCCAAAGCATTTGAAGCAGAGCATATAGAAATCAATATTCCTGATTTTAACCTTCGTTACTACAGAAACGGACAGCAGATTATGAAAAAAGGTGTCGTAGTCGGGCGCATGGACAGACCCACACCGCTTTTTCACAATCTGATGAGCTTCATGGTGCTTAATCCTACATGGACCGTTCCTGATAATCTTATCAAAAAAGACCTGATCCATGTTCTTAGAGAAGAGCCAAACTATCTGGTTGACAACAACATCCATGTCTTCTCTGGAAATAACGAGATACAAGTCACATCAGGCATGCTAAACAAATATGAACACAGTTCAAGTGCCGTGCCTTACCGTTTTGTGCAGTATCCTGGTGACAATAATGCGCTGGGGCGTGTTAAATTTATGTTTCCTAATAAATACTCAGTCTATTTGCACGATACAGATAACAAATCATTGCTTGAGAGAAGATACAAAGTCTATAGCTCGGGTTGTGTTCGCTTAGAGCAGCCTTTTGACCTTGTGCGTTTACTGCTCGCTAGCGGAGGACAGTACCCTCAAAGCAGAATACAGCAGATACTGGGCACAGACAAACCAACTACTATCAATCTTCCCCAATCTGTACCTGTACACATGGTCTATTTTACCGCGTACGAAGAAAATGGATTGGCATATTTTAAATATGATATCTATCTTTATGATAAAATCATAGAAGAGTCTGCTGAGGGGAACAGAAAGTCTACCTTTAGCGTACCAGAAAAGCGCATGATATCGGTCAAAAGCAACAACGCAAAGCCCCTTTCAAACTAAAAACTCTACTTCTCTTTTTTACGCATCTTCACCCTTTGAAGGTGCGTAATGGCAATCGCCATCGCATCTGTAATATCTAAAGGTTTTATCTCTTTTTTGATTTTAAACAATGTTTTAACCATGAAAGCAACCTGCTCCTTGGAGGCTTTACCGTTTCCAGTCACTGCTTTTTTAACCTGTAATGCCGTATATTCATGGAAAAAACCTACCTCCTGAAGAATCTTCAGACACAAAGCCCCCCTAAATTGTGCAAGCTTTAAAATTGACTGAGGATTGAATGCAAAAAAGATATCTTCAATGGCAACTTCATCAATGGTGTGGGACTTTAGAATGATGTCTATGCCCTCAATAAGTTCCACTATCTGCTCTTGTAAAATTTTACTTTTGATTTTAAGTAAACCTGCTTCAAGAAGATGGAAATTCACAGCATCCCAATGTATGATGCAGTACCCTAAATTACGGCTTCCGGGGTCTATTCCTAAGATATTCATTCACACCTTTTTTCACAGAGTGAATAAAATAAGTCACCCCTGTTTTCTAACGCTATTTTAGCTTAAATTGGCTAAAATACACGAAGTTATTCACATTAAGAAATCAAATGTGCAGATGATATGCATTTTTATTTGTGCAGTTAAAAATGTTAAAAGGCAATACCCCATGAATATAGGACAAAAAGTACTTTTTGAGTTCAAAAAAGAGATGAGCGAGATAGAATATGAGCGTTATATTAAAAATCTTGTCTATGATGTCAAACGCTCTAGAAGTAACATCGTCTATTTTAATGCGCCCAATATGATTGTCGCAAAATGGATAAAAAGTAAATATGCCGACAAGCTAAGTCATCTCTTTGAGGTGCATCATGACATCAAACCAGAGATTGAAATCTCGATTGGTTCTCATACGCAACAAGAATCAGGAACACTTCCCAAACAAATTAATGAAAAAAATCAAGCCAAAAGTACTTACCTTAACCCTTCTTTAACATTTGAGAGTTTTATCGTAGGACAATCAAATCAGTTTGCCTACACAACCTCTAAATCTGTCGCCGAAAAACCAGGGAAGCTGTATAATCCACTCTTTTTATATGGAGGAGTTGGACTGGGTAAAACACATTTACTTCAAGCCATTGGCAATTATCATGTTAGTCTAGGTAAAACCGTTATCTATACTACCCTAGAGCAGTTTATGAACTCTTTTACTTCACATCTTCGTTCACAAACTATGGATCGCTTTAGAGATAAATTTAGAAAGTGTGACTTGCTGCTCATCGATGATATACAGTTTCTCAGCAGAAAAGAGCAAACCCAAGAAGAGTTTTTTCATACCTTCAATGAACTCTACAACAATAACAAACAAATCGTCATCACCTCAGACAGACAACCCAGTAAAATCGCAGGACTTGTAGACAGATTAAGAAGTCGCTTTGAAATGGGCTTGATGGCAGATATCCAACCTCCAGGACTGGAAACTAAAATTGCTATTATCCAAAATAAATGTGAACTCGATGGCATTAAACTTAGCAATGAAATTATCAACTTCATTGCTACAAATATGGGTGATAATATCCGTGAAATAGAAGGTGCTATCATCAAACTTAATGCACTGTCTTCTATGCTCAATCATGAAATCACGCTTGATTTTGCTCAAAATGCCATCAAAGACCAACTCAAAGAAAAGAAAGAAAATATCTCCATTGATGACATCGTTAAAATCATTTCACGAGAACTGAACATCAAACCTTCTGATATCAAATCAAAAAAACGAACGACGAATATCGTTAATGCAAGAAGAATCGTCATTTATTTGGCACGAAATCTTACACCCAACTCCATGCCACAAATCGCTGTCTATTTTGGTATGAAAGACCATACTGCTATCTCTCACACCATGAAAAAAATACATGAAATCATCGAAAACGATGAAAATTTTAAAGTTTTGCTTGAAGAATTTTCAAATAAAATCAATACCCAAACAACCTCTACCGTCACATAAATCTTATCTTGTATTTTTATACTCAAATAATCTACAAAGTGCATCATAAAACTTGAATAAAAAAAAGATATAATTTTGTAAGTGAATAACTATGCATAAAACCATATCGCTTGGCATATACACAGATAACGGTTTTATCGACTGATTGGGCGTTTTTCACCTATTCATGTCAAACTACTACTACATACTAAATTATTTAATAATAAGGAGTGTCAATGAAGATAAGAGTCCAAAAGCAAATTATAGAATCTATACTCATTAATCTACAACCTTTTTTAGAAAAAAAAGATGCCAGTCAAATTACTTCACATATTTTATTTAAAACTGAAAATGGCAGTTGTATCATAAAAGCAACAGATTCAGAAATTGGATTAGAAATTGTTACAAAAAATATCACTATTGATTCTGAAGGCTCATTTACTGCACATGGTAAGAAATTTTTAGACATCATACGCATTCTAAAAGATGAAGAAATCACTTTAGAACTTTTAGATAATGTCTTAAATATCAAACAACAGCATTCAAAATTTAAACTTCCTACATTTAATACCAATTCATTCCCAAATTTTCCAGATACAGAAAATAAACCACAAATTTCTTTAGATTCACTCAGTCTTATTCAAAATCTTAAAAAAATATCTCCAGCAATCGATACCAATAACCCAAAATTTGAACTCAATGGTGCTTTAATAAACATTAAAAGTAATTCAACGGATTTGGTAGGGACGGATACAAGAAGATTAGCAATTGCATCTATTGAAGGAAGTAATGCCAAAGAGTTGTCTCTAATTGTTCCTAAAAAAGCTATTTTAGAGATTCAAAAATTGTTTTTAGATAAAATTGATATTTATTTTGATGAAACAAATCTCATTATTAGCAATAATACTTACTATTTTTATACTAAGCTCATTAATGGTAAATTTCCAGACTATCAGCGAATCATCCCTACTTCTACGAAATACAAAATTGTTTTACCAAAAAAAGAGATGCTTGAAGCCATCAAAATGATAACAACTATTTCACAAGAAATAAAAATGTCACTCTTGCATGACAGTATTATTTTTAACTCCCTTAGTGCAGATAATGTAGAAGCCAAAACTGAACTTGAAATCAAAACAGGCTTGGAATATAAATTCGATATTTCATTTAATAGTAAATATATTTTAGATTTTATTTCTCAAATTGATAAAAATGAATTTATCATGGAGTTCAATGAACCTAGTTTACCTTTTATTGTAAAAGACGATCATTTTATTACCATTATCATGCCTATTATTATTTAAAAGAAATGAGGCAATATGAGTAAACAAGCAAGCAAATATATTTTTGTAACAGGAGGGGTTCTTAGTTCATTGGGTAAAGGTATCACCGCTGCAAGTATCGGGACACTTTTAAAACATACAGGACTTCGTGTAGGTGTTTTAAAGCTTGATCCTTATATTAATGTAGATCCTGGAACCATGTCACCTCTTGAACATGGAGAAGTTTTTGTCACAAAAGACGGTGCTGAAACAGACCTTGACTTGGGACATTATGAACGATTTTTAGATACTTCCTTAACCCAAAATAACAACTTTACCACAGGTCAAGTCTATAAAACTGTTATCGAAAATGAGAGAAAAGGCAAATATCTAGGTAAAACCATTCAAGTTGTGCCCCATATCGTCAATGAAATAAAAGAGCGAGTCATCAAAGCAGGTGAAGGCAAAGACATTCTCATTGTTGAACTTGGCGGTACAACGGGTGACATCGAAGGATTGCCGTTTTTGGAAACCATTCGTCAAATGAAACATGAACTGAGTAAAAAACAGGTGATGAATATCCATGTCACACTCTTACCCTACATCAAAGCAGCGGGTGAGCTTAAAACCAAACCGACGCAACACTCTGTTCAAGAACTTAGACGCATCGGTATCGCACCACACATGCTCATCCTTCGAGCAGAACAGCCCGTTCCTGTTGATTTGAAACAAAAAATTGCTTACAGTTGTGATGTAGATGAAGATTCGGTTATTGATGCGATTGATGCCCCTACTATTTACGAAGTACCACTTAATTTTTTAAAACAAGATATCCTAAAACCTATCTGCAAACAGCTAGAACTTGAAAACTGCTCACCAAAAATGGATGAATGGACCAATTTAGTACATAAAATCATACAACCTAGTCATCAAACAAAAATTGCTTTTGTTGGCAAATATTTAGACTTAAAAGAGTCCTATAAATCCTTAACAGAAGCACTCATCCATGCAGGTGCACATCTTGATCATAAAGTAATTATCAAATGGGTAGATAGCGAAAAAGTTGAAGATGATGGCGCGAGTAAATATCTGAATGACTGTGACGGTATTTTGGTTGCAGGTGGTTTTGGAGAGCGCGGTGTAGAAGGAAAAATACTTGCCATTACCTATGCCAGAGAAAATAAGATACCTTTTTTGGGTATTTGTCTAGGTATGCAGCTCGCAATGATAGAATTTGCGCGAAATATACTCGGATTAGAAGATGCCAACTCCGCAGAGTTTAAAAAAGATGCTAAAAACCCGATTATCTATCTTATTGATGAATTTATTGATGCAAGTGGGTCAAAACAAATTAGAACCACTAATTCACCAATGGGTGGAACAATGCGTCTTGGTGAGTATGAATGTGAAACAAAAGAAGGCTCTAACCTTAGAAAAGCCTATGATGCGCCTGTTATTTTTGAAAGACACAGACACCGATATGAAGCCAATCCAAAATACAGAGAAGTATTTGAAGCCAAAGGTTTGGAAATCACGGGAGAATCACATGGCTTAATTGAAGCAGTGGAAATCAAAGACCATCCTTGGTTTTTAGGCGTACAATTTCACCCAGAATTTACCTCTAGGCTTCAAAACCCAAATCCTTCCATCGTAGCATTTGTGCAGGCATCCATAAACAATAAACCCCAATAAATGTCGGACATTTATCCAAAACTTACCTTAACACATTTAGAAAATCTTCTTAAATCACGCTTTAAAGAAGGTTTTCTTAGCCTTCGTGATTTGCCACACCCTTCGCTTTTTAAAGATATGGAAAAAGCAACGCAACGCATCGTAAAAGCTATGCAAGAAAATGAAAAAATTATAATCATTGGTGATTATGATGTAGATGGGGTCACTTCTACTACACTGATGAAGCGCTTTTTTGAAGAGATTGACTATCCTGTAGAGTGGATTATCCCCAACCGTTTTACGGATGGATATGGTCTTTCAGCACACATTATTCCTAGAATCAAAGATTTTGATTTGGCGGTAACGGTAGATAACGGCATCTCGGCGGTATATGCAGCAAAATTGTGCAAGGAGGTGGGAATAGAGCTTATTATTACCGATCATCATCTGCTCTCACAAGAGATGCCCGAATGTTTTGCGATTATCAATCCTAAGCAAGAGACTTGTACTTTTCCTTATGATGATGTTTGTGGTGCCCAGATAGCGTGGTACTTGATTGCTTCACTTAAAAATGCATTGCAGATACACCTCAATCTTCTACCCTATATGGAACTTGTAGCCATAGCCATCATAGCAGATATGATGCCACTCTTGCACATCAACCGTATGATGGTTGAAGCAGGGCTTCAGGCTTTAAATAAAAGTGACAAGCCAGCCATAAAAGCCTTTATGGAGCATAGCCAAAAAGAGACACTCAGTGCAGAAGATATAGGCTTTTTTTTAGCTCCACTGCTCAACAGTGCAGGACGGATGGATGACGCAACCTATTCAGTTGCGTTTTTGCTCTCTAGCAATATTTACGATGCCAGAGTAAGATTAGAAAAACTTTTGGCATTTAATGCACTCAGAAAAGCAACCGAGCAGGAGATAACCGCCAAAGCATTAGCAAAGGTGAACCCAGAACATAAAGTGATAGTCGTCGAAGGCGAAGAGTGGCATGAAGGTGTAGTGGGCATAGTGGCTGCGCGAGTAGCCAGAGTACATGAAAAACCTTGTATTGTACTTAGTAATGATGGTAAAGGTGGGTTAAAAGGCAGTGGCAGAAGTTATGGTGGCTGCAATCTTTTTAGGGTGACACACTCTTGCAAAGAGTATTTAGAGAAATTTGGCGGTCATCATGCTGCCATTGGGCTTAGTTTGGCACAAATGCATTTGGAGGCTTTTGAAACACAGCTACAAGAAGCATATAAGAAAGAGGAGCACAGTCAAGAAAATGGGGATTCCCAAATCATAGGGGAATTACAGTTTTCACTCCTTTCTTTCGAGCTTATAGCTTTGCTTAAACGATTTGAGCCTTATGGTCAAGGCAATCAGGTGCCAAAGTTTATAAGTAAAAATGTACAACTGCTTGATGTTCAAACCATGGGGAAAGAGGGTGAGCATTTACGCTTTAGTTTTGAACAAGACGGCATTGCAATGCAAGGTGTACAATTTAAAACAGACCAAAAATATGAGCACGGAAGTACAGTAAGCGTAGTCTATAGTGTCAATGAAAATCATTTTAGAGGAAATGTCACACTTCAATTGATGGTTGATAAAATATTGGGTTAAAACGCCAAAACAGATAGGATGGGGTGTGTATTCAAAGGAGGATTACAATAAAAATTGTAGCTATCTGTCTTAGCGACCACAGTTTACTTACTATGGATAAGCATAGTATAGCTCAGGACTGAAAAAATATATACATTTTACTGTTTATATTTTAATCAGTTTACTGGTTATTAAAATTTGTAATCGAGTTGAACCCAATATCTGTCCAAATCATTGCGTGCTGCACCGATGACCGAATTGGATTCTCCTGAGAAAAAGGCTGCTTTAGCTAAAAACCCTAGTTTTTTGGAAAAATCATAGGTATAGAGTAGGTCAATCTCACTTCCTGCATCTTCAGTGTTCGTGCCTGTTGTTTCTTGGGCACTGAAATCATGATAAAAACCAAACACTTTGCCATATGTGGAGCCGACATAGCCTATTTTTGCGTACGCATCATTGAGACCGAAAGTATTGCTGTTTGCAGTGTAGCCTAGGAAAGCATCTGCAAAACCTTGCCATTTGTGTAGCGTAGCAAATGGCGTGGTAAACCCATGACTGTTTCCATCAGCACTTCCCAGAGACTCATAGGCAACACCTAGAGCGATGCCATTATAAACGGTACTTAGGTCACCACGGTAATACACCGCATCGACACTTGGTTTGCCAGCTCCTTTATTTGCCAGTGTAGCGTCTTGTTGCGTGGCTGCTTCAGCGATGTAGCTAAGAAAGCCTGCCTTGCCTGTTGCCATAGCGCCATAAGTATCTCCGCTTGAGCCGATAAGATAGCCGTAACCTGTCAGTTTGAGTTCAGGTATCACTTGATACTCACCATGAAGAATCACCGTTTCGGTGTCGTTGATAAGCGCATCTGTGACCCCGTATTGTTCACTAAGGTAAGAAGCCAATAGGTTGACATTTTCAATGGAATTGTTGGTGAGTGTGTAAGCTAAAAAGGTTTGGGGTAGTTGTCTCCACCCTACTGAACCCACAAAGCGTTCATCATCAATATTGATGAGTTGGCGACCTACTTTGGCTTCAGTTTTTCCTATTTTATAGTCCAAATATGCTTGTGTGATGCGAGAATTTTGCGGGTCAGCTATAAGTGTGTAGCCTGTTTGTTCAGGAGCATATTCATCATAACCAAAATTGGTTACGGCGATGATTTGACCAAAAACACTTAGCCCTTCGATGCCTGCAAGACCAGCACCCGCAGAGAGCGCAAAACGCGTGGTGATAGCGTTGGCTTCTTTATTGACGCTGTCATCAGCATTTTCGTATCGTGTTAAGAGTTGTCCGTTATAGACTAGGTTGTCAAAGAGTCCAAACTCAGTAGGCACAGGCGTGGTAGCCACGGGTACAGCAGGAGTGATGTCGCCACCTGCAGCAAGTAGGCTTGAGGCCAGTAGTGAAAGTAGTATCGTTTTTTTCATAATGTTTCCTTTTTTAATGTATGGTGTGTAAACCCAATGGGTTCAAGCTATTGTTGTCCGGCATGGTGCATGAGGAGTGGTTTTATCTTAGTCATCCTCCTTGGCAAATTTTTCATACAGAAAACTCAAAATGGCTTCACGACAGCGAATGTATTCGGGGTCGCTTTGAAGTTCCACTCTGTTTCTTGGTCGCTCAAGCTTGACTTCTAAAATCTCACCGATGCTTGCCTCTGGCCCATTGGTCATCATGATGACTCTATCGCTTAAAAGTACGGCTTCATCAATGTCATGAGTAATGATAATCACGGTATTTTGTACATTTTGCTGAATACGCATGAGATGCTCTTGCAAGTTCGCCCTAGTGAGTGAGTCCAAGGCGCCAAATGGCTCATCCATCAACAAGACATCAGGGTCAATAGACAAGGCTCTAGCAATCCCTACGCGTTGTTTCATGCCTCCACTTATCTCTCCTGGTAATTTATCTTTTGCATGATCAAGATTTACCATAGAAACATAGGTCTCAACCCTGCTTCGCAACTGAGAAGAAGTAAGTTCAGGCATCACCTTTTTAACCGCCATCTCAATGTTTTGATACACACTAAGCCAAGGAAGCAAAGAGTGATTTTGAAACACCACGGCCCTGTCTGGCCCAGGTCCTGTTATCTCTTTGCCTTTTAAAAAGATATAGCCACTTGTCTCTTTGTCCAATCCTGAAATCATATTGAGCAAGGTTGATTTACCGCAACCACTGTGTCCGATGATGGAGACAATTTCATTTTTTTTAATCTCTAAATTTACTTCAGTGACAGCGATGTAGTCGTCTTTTCCTTGAATCGGAAATCTTTTTTCAATGTTCTCTAGATGTAAAAATTTTTGTTCAGCCATTATGATCTCCCTTTTTTGGTATAGTCAAAGTAATCGGCGATTTTCCCCATGACACTATCAAGAAGAAATCCAACCAAACCAACCACAATAATACCGATGATAATGGCATAGTAGTTAAGGTTGTTGTACGCATCCCAAATCCAAAACCCGATGCCAATACCTCCTGTAAGCATCTCTGCTGCTACAATGACCAGCCATGCAATCCCCAATGAAAGACGCATACCTGTAAAGATAAAAGGAACAGCCACGGGCAAAATGATTTGAAAAACTTTTTCCATTGGCGTAAACCTCAGTACTTTTGCAACATTGATATAGTCTTCATTAACAGATCGAACTCCTAAGGCAGTGTTGATAATGATTGGCCAAATGGATGTGATGAAAATGGTTGAGATGGCTGTCATGTTAATATCTTGAAAGATAAAGAGTAACAATGGCAGCCATGCCAATGGTGATACTGGTTTAAATATCTGTATAAATGGGTTGAAGGCATATTGGGCTGATTTACTCATGCCAATGAGTAAACCCAGTGGTACACCTGCCAAAATAGCCAAGGTAAATCCTGCAAAAACCCTTTGTAAAGAGTTGAGTAGTTGCCAAAAAATACCTTTATCGTCTTCATTTTCTATATAAAAAGGATCAGATAATACACCAACTACTTCCTCTCCATCTGCAGTCACACCACCAAAGGCAGCAGTAAATGTCGATAGGGGTGTAGGAAAATTTTCTACCTTATTGGCAATCACTGCCCATGCCATAAGTATCACTAAAAATACCAACATAGGTAAGATTATTTTTTGTGCTACTTCGTGCTTCATGTTCTCTCCTTTGGAAAAATTTCTATTTTCGTATCACAAATTTGGGGTCTGCACACCCTGCTGGACCATAGGGACATACATATGCGGGCTGTGCAGTCTCAACCGTCCAACTGTTTTCTTTTAGTAGCGCCTCTTTGCTGACTTTTGAGTTGACAACCGTGGCATCAAAGATGTAATCAACGGCTTTGTTTGGATCCCATACTTTGCCGTCAATGAATTTGTTATATTCATCCACACCGTCTTTTTTCCATGCACTTGGTGGTAGGCTATAGCCCACTTCTTTGGCTACTTCACTAAAAAGGTCAGGTCGGTAAACAGATTCTATGGCGGTTTTCATATTGATAGGATGGTCTATCTGGCCCCAGCGGTACATCTGCGTGATAAACCACATCCCATGTGAATAAAATGGATACGCCGCATAATCGTTGGCAAAGACATTAAACATAGGGTTGGAACTGTTAATGCCTTTGGTGTACAAAAAAGTCCCGCTCATAGATTTTCTCAATACATCTTTGGGTGCACCAACATAGTTCTTTTTCGCCAAGAAACCAATCGCCTCTTCCCTGTTTTCCCATGAAGCATCCAACCACATTTGTGCTTCCAAAATCGCTTTCATGACCGCCTTGGTTGTCTCAGGGTTATTCTTTACAAAATCAGCTTTTGCTTGAAGTACCTTTTCTGGGTTGTTATTCCAGATGTCATAGTTGGTAACCAACGCAGAGCCTTTGCCCATGAGTACGATTCTGGAGTTCCACGGTTCACCGACACAGTACCCTTCAATGTTGCCTGCAATGAGATTTGAAGGCATGGTTGGCGGAGGAAAGGGTTTGATAGTCGTATCTTCGTCTGGTTTGATACCTGAAGCCGCCATCCAGTAACGCAACTCATAGTTGTGTGTAGAGACAGGGTGAACCATGCCAAAGCCAAGCGGTTTGTATGAGGCACCCTCAGACTGATGTTTTGCATCGATGTATTTTTTGAGACTCTCAGCCGAGACAGGACGGGCGGTTTTGTCCAGTCCGTATTTTTCCATCTCTTTAATGATTTTATTGCCATAGGTAATCGCATTTCCATTGAGATCCAAAGACATGAGTGCTTGAAGGGGTGCATTACCGTTGATGCCGATGGTAGCCGCTATGGGCATACCCGCTAGAGCATGCGAAAAATCATATTCTCCAGAAATGACTTTTTGTTGGATGCCTGGCCATCCTCCGCCTTCTTTGACGACATCAACCGTGAGTCCATACTTCTTAAAGAAGCCTTTTTCCTGTGCCACAACGATAGGTGCACAGTCGGTGAGTGCGATGAACCCTATCTTTACATGCGGTTTTTCTAGCCCTGCAAGTGTTGCTGTGGCTACCAGCGAGAGACCGAGTCCGATTTTTAAAACCTGTTTCAACATTTTTACTCCTTTAATTTTACCTTAAATTGTATTGGTGTGAAAATAATATCATAGGATTATCTAGTAATTAAACAGTTTATTGTATAATTTTTAAACAATCTTTTCTTAATTTTACATAAATCGTAGGGTATAATAAGACATCAAATAGCTGTAATAAAGGATAAAAGATGATTCGGTCTGTATGTGGGTATTGTGGTGTGGGGTGCGGTTTGGAGTATAATGAAAATGAACTCATCGGTGATGTCGCCTATCCTATTAATGAAGGAAAGGTGTGCTCTAAAGGGGTGTCTGAGCTCATCAGCATCCAAACGCCAACGCGCTTGTTAAGGCCTCAGATGCGCAGTACGATACAGGAGGATTACAAGGTATGCAGCTGGGAAGAGAGCATCAACATGATTGCAACAGCCATCACAAAAACGCCCAAAGAGAAGATTGGGTTTTATCTCTCAGGGCAGATGCTCACAGAAGACTATTATGTTGCCAATAAGCTAGCCAAAGGATTTGTGGGTACAAATAATGTTGATACCAATAGTAGAACCTGTATGGCAAGTGCGGTGGTTGCATACAAAAAAGCTTTGGGGGCTGACTTTGTGCCTGTGCGCATGGAAGATATTTTCAAATCAGATTTGCTCATCCTAGCGGGCGCGAATACGGCTGAAGCGCATGTGGTGTTTCACAATCAGATCAAAAAAGCAAAAAAAGAGGGACTGAAAGTTGTCGTGGTTGACCCTCGCAGTACAGAGACGGCGCAAGATGCTGATCTGCATTTATTGATTAGAGCGGGAAGTGATATTGATTTTTTTAATCTCATCACGAAAAGGCTGCTCGATGAGGCGTGTTATAATAAGGCCTTTGTTGCACAGCATGTGAATAACTTTGAGTTGCTTCAAAACAAGTTTAAGCGTGTGCCTGTGACTAAAATGCTTAAAAGAACAGGGCTTAGCGTGGAAGAGTTTGATGCTTTTTGGGAACTTTATAAAAACAGTGAGAATATCATCACGGCATGGACGATGGGACTGAACCAATCCTCACAAGGTGTGGATAAAAACCTTGCACTGCTCAACACGCATCTGCTTACAGGCAAGATATTTAAACCTGGAAACGGACCTTTGAGCCTCACAGGACAACCCAATGCCATGGGAGGTAGAGAAGTGGGAGGGCTTTCAACGATGTTGGCGGTTCATTTAGGCTTTGATGAAGAGAGCATTCGCAAAGTCTCACACTTTTGGAAAACGAAGAAGATTAGCAACAAAATAGGACTCACTGCCACAGAGATGCTTGAAGCGGATTTGGATGTACTGATTATCTGTCACACCGACCCCATTTATCACCTGCCCAACAGAAATAAAGTAGAAAGACTCATGAAAAAGATACCGCTGGTTGTTGAGATTAATGCGTATGGTGAGAGTGAAACATCTAAATTTGCGCACATACAACTTCCCGCTGCTCCATGGGGAGAAAAAGAAGGTACACAGACCAATATGGACAGAACCATCACCAAGCAGCAAAAATTGACACGCACTTCCATAGATTGCAAGCCAGATTGGGAAGTGTTTCAGCTTTTGGCGCAAGCATTGGGGTATGAAAAAGCCTTTCATTTTAGCAACACCAAAGAGATATTTCAAGAGTATCAAAAGATGACAAAACTCAATGGCTATATGGATATGGATGAGGCAGACTATGATACATTGGGGAGTGTACCGTTTGTGTGGGGTGAGAAAATCAAATATTTTTTAACACCCGACAAAAAAGGCAATCTCTTTTTTGTGGAAAACAAATTGTTGAGTGAGAGAGCGACATTGGAGCATCCTTTTATACTTCTAACAGGCAGAACGCGCGACCAATGGCACAGTGGCACAAAAACAAATCTGCCCAAGACTTTACTTAAATATAAAGAGTTGAATTTTTGCGAGATACACCCCAATGATGCGAAAACATTGCAACTCAAACAGGGTGACAGTATGAAGGTAATATCAAAAAGAGGTGAATTAATAACTACTGCGCACCTCACTGAGGGGATTAAAGAAAAAAGTATTTTTATTCCTATTAGTAACCGAGATATTAATTATCTTACCAATGATATACTCGATAAAGAATCTTTGCAACCAGACTACAACCACAGTGCTGTCAAGATAGAAAAGGTCATCCATGAAAACTAAAACACTCCCCATACTGTTAACAAATCAGAAAATACTACTCATCGGCGGCGGCAAAGTGGCACTACAAAAGGCTCAGGTACTGTATGAGAATGCCATGGATTTTAGGGTCATAGCTGAAGAGATTATGCCCGAAATGCTCGTTCTTGTAGACGACAAAAAAGAAAAGAAGTTCAAACTAAAAGATATTCAAGATGAACCTATCATCATTGATGCTACAGGCAACCCCAAAGTGGCACAAAAGCTGTTGAAATACAAGCAAAAACATCCTGTTTTGCTCAATGTCGTCGATACTCCAGCGTTGTGTGACTTTTACTTTATGGCACTGACAAAGAACAGACTGCTTCAGGTCGCGGTCTCAAGCAATGGAGCAAGCCCCACGGCAGCAAAATATTTTAGAGATGAGTGTGAAAAACGCATACCTAAAGATATCGATGCCTATCTTGCAAAAAAGCAAGAAGAAAGAAACAAGGGGGTTATTGAGGCAGAAAATACCAAAAAAGAGTTGCGTGCGCAAAATGTGAGAGTTTATCTGGTGGGTTGCGGCATCGGTGACCCTGAACTTTTGACACGCAAGGCTTATGCTGTTATCCAGTATGCAGATGTGGTACTTTATGACCATCTGATTAGTGATGAGATTATGGCTTTAGTGCCTCAGGAAACCATGAAGATTTATGTCGGAAAACAAAAAGGATACCACTCGAAGTCCCAAGAAAAAATCAACACACTCATACTCAAGCACGCCAATAAAAATAGAGTGGTGGCAAGACTAAAAAGTGGTGATCCTTTTGTGTTTGGTCGTGGCGCAGAAGAGCTAAGAGACCTCGTGGATGCCAAGGTGAAAACAGAAGTAATCCCTGGCATTAGTTCTGCTATAGCGGGTCCTTTAGTGGGAGGCATCCCCATTACGGCAAGAGGGTATGCCAGTGGATTTACGGTCGTTTCTGCTCACTTGCAAGGGAATAGTGTCAATCTTGACTGGGTGGAACTTCTTGCTAGGGCTAATCATACAGTCGTTGTGCTGATGGGATTGAGCTGTGTGAAGGAAATTGTGCAAGAGGCTTCAAGATTGGGTTTGGAAAATATCAAGCCTTGTGCCATTATTTCAAACGCAAGCAGACCGAATCAAAAAGTGCTGACAACAACACTGAAAAACTTGGTGGAGGATGCCAAAGATATGCAAAGACCAGCCATTCTGGTGTTTGGTGAAGTGGTTAATTTTAAACAAGAATTAGGAGGAAAGCATGCCGATGTTTGAAGAGGTAAATTGGCAGTTTTTTTGTGATGAGGCTAGAAAAATATTTAACTCATTATGCTACCCTTAACAAAGGGTAGCATAAAAAAGGTTAAAGCGGTAAAACGCGGATTTTATCGCTGAGTTTCTCTTTGAGGATGTTCTCGATGGCAAAGAGTGTGCCCGTACTTGAGCTGGCACAACCTGAACATGACCCAAGGTAACGGATGTAAATATCAAAATTTTCACCGTTTTCTTTGATGTCGAGGATTTCCATATCGCCTCCGTCCATTACGAGCATCTGGCGGATGTTTTCATCGACTACTTTATCCACCGCTTTGATGCGTTGCACGATGGTCATCGTAGCAAAATCACCCGTTATAGCACCTGCATTTCCAAGGCTTGCTTTACTAGAAAGTTTTTCTTTTTCATACTCATCAAGCAAGTCTACCAGATAAACATCTTTAATCTCATGTCCGCCTGTACGGATACAGGATTTGCAGAATGCACCTGCTTTGGTGTAGTCTGTAATCTGCTCAACCGTTGTCAGGTCATTGATGCGAATCACTTCTTGTAGGGTAGAGAGTGAGATACGCGCACATTCACACACGATGACTTCTTGCTCAAAACTGTTGATGTCTACACCTTTGTACTGCGCTGCCGCTTTTTTGATGACATCATACGCCATCACCGAACAGTGCATTTTTTGTGGTGGAACGGCAGGTGTATCGGCATGGTCACGCATGGCAAACTCAACATCGATGTTGGTGATTTTGACTGCTTCATCCACTGTTTTGCCTCTACATAACTCTGCCATGGTATCTGAACTGGCTATTGCCGTACCGCAGCCGAAACTTTTAAATTTTGACTCTAAGATGGTATCCGTTTTGGGGTCAACCGCCCAGTAAAGACGCACCGCATCTCCACAACTCTCTGCACCAAAATCTGCTACGATGAGCTTTGCATTCATTTTCTCTGCATCTTCTTCAGTGATTTCACCCATGTTTTGCGGGTTATTCATAAGGTTGGTTACTTTGTTGCTGTACTCATCCCAAATGGTACCGCCTATTAGACTATCTATTCCCATTTTATCTCCTTTATTATGCTGATTTGAAAAGAAACGAAGTTCCTTTTCACGCGTTGTCCTCAGCGGACGGCTCACAGTGCTCACACTGTTTAAAAGATTATTATCTCAATTTCAATGATGTTCAGCCAAGCCACTGATGTGATCTTTTGGCGTGTAGGCATACGAACTTGAGATACCTCTAAGCCTCGTAACGGCCGCGTGAACTGCTCCTAGTGCATGGTCTAGTTCTTCTTGTGTGGTGTAGCGACTGAGTGAAAAACGAATGGCGGTATGTGCCAAGTCTTCCGCTGCACCGATGGCTTCCATGACCGAATTGGCTTCTAAGTCTTCAGAAGCACAGGCTGAACCCGTACTTGCTCCGATGCCTGCACGGTTAAGATCCCAGAGCATTGCTTCGCCTTCTATGCCTCTAAAAGAGATAAGAATGGTGTTGGGAGTTCGTTTTTCTCTGGGCGTGACCACAAAGGTATCGGCTATTTTGAGCAGTTCATCTTCAAAGGCATCTCTCATTTTTCTGATGGCTGTCATCTCAAATTCTAGTGCTTCAACGGCACTCTGCATCGCTTTGCCCATACCTACGATGCCCGCTACATTGAGCGTGCCTGAACGGTAGCCACCCATTTGAGCGCCACCATGCAAGAGAGGCAAAAGTTCTTTGCCTTTTTTGATGTAGAGTGCACCCACGCCTTTTGGCCCGTGAAACTTGTGCGCAGAAAAAGTAAGGTAGTCCACATTGAAAGCTTGTACATCTACGGGTAACTTGCCTATGGCTTGGACTGCATCGGTGTGAAACGGTACGCCATGCTCTTTACAGATAGCCCCTATCTCTTCAACAGGAAAGATGGCACCTGTTTCATTGTTCGCCCACATCACCGAGACCAAAGCGGTTTTGTCGGTGATGTTGTCTCTCACACTTTGCACATCCACAATCCCCTCATGGTTGATGGGTAGATAGGTCACCTTGCAACCTAACCCTTCCAAAAACTTTGCCGTGCTGATAACCGAAGGGTGTTCTACTTCACTGACCATGATATGATTTTTCTTACCTGTTAAGATGTACTCAAAATAGATACTTTTAAGTACCCAGTTGTTGCTCTCTGTGGCGCAGGAAGTGATGACCACAGAATCTTCTCTTGGTGCATTGATACCCGCATAAATCTTCTCCATCCCTGCTTTGATGCCGGGATGTGTGTCAGAGGCAAAGGCATGCAGAGAGTTTGGATTGCCGTATTTTTGTACAAAATAGGGCTCCATCTCTGTAAATACCTGAGGATCAACGATCGTAGTGGCATTGTTGTCTAGGTAGACATTCATATTTTTCCTTTAAAAGCAAATCTCATTTTAAATAAGACTATTTTTATCCTATTTTGTGCATCTTACGCTTTTATGCTTAAATTCAGATAAAATATAAGCTTGAAGAGGATGCTTGAGCACTGAGAAGTGTTAAACTTCCCAGCAGAAAAAGTGATGTAGCTTGAGGGATACTAAAACTTTTGAAATACTAATGATGATGGTTGTCCAACATACTTTTGTGTATTTTTATCAATTTTAATACTTTTTCTGGTTTTTGTATTTTAGTTTCGTCATAAAGCGCGTTGAGTGCACCCAGATAATATATCTCATCTGCCTCAAGAACTGCATTGTATCCAT
>DYTF01000010.1:23897-31777 GCA_020726105.1 Sulfurovum sp.
TTGAGTGCACCCAGATAATATATCTCATCTGCCTCAAGAACTGCATTGTATCCATCAAAAGCTTTTTGCAAATATTCTTTTGCAATCTCATCCATTTTTGCCAGTTTTGACGCGGTATATGCCAAATGATAGACGGCAGGATCGGGATCGGTTTTTAACATCTCTTCATATATTTTTAATGCAAGTTCTGGATGATTTTCTCCCAAATGAACCTCAGCCACATGGATACGGTAGTTTTTATAAGTCGGATTGATTTTTTCGACTTCTTTTAAAATGATTTTGGCTTCATCAAGATGTCCAGAGTCCACACGCGTACCTGCTGCACTCACTTTAGCCCACACATATAAAGCCGCTAGCTCTTGCGTGTTTACCATAGCAACCGCTGCATTAAACGCTTCAAGTGATTTATCGTACTGATGTGTATGGCTATAGTACTGCCCCAACGCACCTGCAAGGTAGAAATTTTTAACTTCTTTGAGCGTTTTTGGCAACAATGCTCTGGCTTCTTTTGTTTTGCCTTGAGCCATGAGAGATTCTACTTTGATGGCGGTGAGTTGCCCATCATCTGGTGTGTCTAACAGTGTTTTGTCTGCCCATTTGAGCGTTTCTTCAAACTGATGTGAATAGTTTTGTATGTTTGCCATGGTTTTAAATGCCGAGGTGCTTGGCTGAATGTTTATGGACTCCAAAGTCTCTTTTCTTGCCAATTTTATCCATTTTGGAGCATAGGTTGCTTGTGTTTTGAAAAAATACGCCAATCCCAGCTCCGATTTACTGGCATAATCATTGGGGTTTTTTTCTAAATTTTTGGCGTAATATTGGATCTGTTCATCAATGCTGATTGCAAATAAAGGGGCAACAAATAATGAACATATCAATGTCATTTTGAGTATGGTGGTTAAAAATTTCATTTTGTTCCTTGAAGTGTCATTGTAGCGAGGATATAAGATGAGCGTATGGTACGCCTATCCACAAATTATAACATATTTGTGGATAGATTTTGAGTTTTGAATTAAGGTATTTTTACCCTATTTCTTAGTTTGCTGGCAAGTGCGCAGGTGCTAGGTAAGGAAACTCTACTCTAAATGGTACATCATTTACCGATGGTCCATTAAGACCTTCTGTTGCTTGGTTGAATACACGACATTCATTCCCCCCAGCTAGGCACGCTAGGTTGATAACATCATCCGTTAGCTCACGCCCGTTTGGATATGACGCCGCTTCTAGTGTGTTATAAATCATAACATCAGGAGTCACATGTAGTTTTCTGAAGTGATCTGTAGGTGTTTTTGTATTCATAAGGTCATTTTCTGCAAACATTGAACGCAATGAACGCCCTACATGGTCAACAAAGTTTCCATTAATCAAAGTAGATGATGTGCTTCCCCAAATAAGCAATGTGTCATCATTTGTTACGATGTCTGTAAGTGGAATCTCTAAAACGATAGCGGCCACATTTTTACCTTGGCGACCTGCTCTAATAAATGGATCATCAGCAAGTCCTGCAAAAGTTTTGAGACGACTTTTTGCTGCTCTACTGATACCTTTTGTCTTGATAATCATCTCATTGTTGGCATCAAAAGTGATCTTAAATTGTTTACGCGCTGCAATATGGTGTGGGCGTACGAGTGTTCCACCGTATTTGTTGTTGTTCTCTACATTGTCAAATGTTGCTGTTGCTTCACCACAGATACCTGTATCAATCATGATGCTGTAGTTTACATCTGTTGGGAATGTATAGCTAGTAGCACTTGCTGAAATGTCTTGGTTTGTGTTAAGTATCAATACCAATTTGTCCTCTCGCTTAAATGCAAAAAGGTCGGTAATCTCAGATTGGTTGGCTTTTGCATTTCTTGCATGGCAAGGATCGTTAGGGTTAGTTAATTGTGTTGCAGTACATGCAAATGAATTCAAAAGAGGCGTGTCTCCATGGTCTGAAGCTACTGAAACAGTAGAAAATAGCGCTGTTGCACAAAGTGCACCAAGTGTTAGGCGGAGTGTTCTCATCTTTTTTCCTTATTTTTTTGTTTTGAACAATAAATCTTATAGAAAAAATATGGATATTTGATGGATAAAGTGATTATTTATATAATTTTTGTAAATTTGCATAGCGAATACGACATAAAAACTACTTAGTTAAGCCATCCACCTGTTGCTTGGATGATAACACCTGAGTTTGGCTCGCTAATCCAAACAACATAAGCGTATCGTTTGGCATGGGTTGGCGAATGGAGCTTTGTGCTGGTAATGCTACCTTTTGTAAACGGCTCACTTTTGTGCTCCAACACCACGAAGTCATGTTCCAACACTCTTCCGCCATTTTCGCCTGTTGTGATGTTGTTAGAGAGTCCAAAACCCAACAGTGCGCTGTGAACCGTATAGGTTTCATGGGCATTTGAGTAGTCAATCGTGACGGTTTCGCGATGGATACTTGCGTGTAAAATACCACTTTTTTGCTCTTTGAGCGGTAGGGGTTCTGCATCAAACCATCCCCTCCACTCTTGTGCATCAACAACAAATTGTGGCGTGTAAGTGGAAGTGGTATTGCCGTAGCGTTGGTAGTTGCGTTGGCGGTCGTCGAAACTGCTTTTGGAAAAAGAGTCTTTCCACCCCAAACGATTCCAATAGCTCACATGAAAGGCAAGAGGAATGAATTTACGAAAGAGTTCAGGATTGTTTTTAAGTCCATTGAGCCAATTCTCAGCTGGCGGGCAGGAACTGCATCCTTCTGACGAATAAAGTTCAACCAAAATGGTTTTATCCTCTGTGCTTTTGAAGCTGACATCTTGTGCGAAAAGTACAGCGATACTCATAATAAGACTAAAAATTATTTTCAACATTACAATCCTTTTGAGCTATAATAAAAGAACTGTGTGTAGTTTGTGTGCATTCAATGTATGCTGAATCTCGGGGCTATGATGTTGATGTTTCCACTTTGTTTCCATGTATCAATTGCTTTCAATGAATTTTTAACTATAATAAATTACTATCAAAATTATTGGATTTTCTATATATGAAAAAAGAAATACTTATTATCGAAGATGACGAAGAAATATGCAACCTTATCAACAGAAGACTTGATAAAGCCTTGTATAATGTTGATATTGCTACTTGTGGTAAGGACGCGATGGACTTAATCGCCAAGAAAAAGTACGACCTTGTCACGATAGACCTCATGCTCCCTGACTGTAATGGGATGAGTATTTGTGAACATATCACGAAGCATATACCAAGTGCTATAACGATTATCATCTCAGCGATTGCGGATGAAGTAAACCGTTTAGACGCCTATAAATTTGGTGCAGATGATTATATTTGTAAACCTTTCTCTCCTAAAGAACTCGCATTAAAAATCTTGGCTCACTTTAGGCGGACGGTTGTCCGTGAAGACACTATTGATTTTAAAGATATTTCACTTGATCGAAATAACAAATGCCTAAAGGTTAATGGGTTTGATTTGCATTTAACACCTAGCGAATTTTGTATTTTTGATGTGTTATACACATCTCCAAAGCTAACTTTTACGCGTGAAAGCCTTGCAGAAGAGATATTTTATACGGGCTTAGGTGAAATTTATGCACAAAATATCGATAGTCATATTGCCCATATTAGAAAAAAATATGCCAAAGTGAGTGCAAAAGAATATATCGTAACAGTGCGCAATATTGGGTACACCTTTATGAAAGCATAACTTCATGAAACTTAAAACACTGATTATTATTAACTATGTTATCTCTGGCGTTGTCGTTTCTTCTATTGTCGCGTTGATGACATGGATCATCATACATGAAAATGACTTTTTAAGTGTGTGTTCACAGGTTTTTGTGACGGTTTTGTTTGATATTGCAGTTGTCATTTTGTTTAGTTATCAATTAAACTACCTTATATCGCAAAAAATCAAAACAATAACGGAGCAATTAAACACAATAGGAGAAGAGAGTCCTACCGTTAACACTACAAGAGACCTTCATGATTTCCACACCATTCATGACTCCATCCATAGCCTTGAGAGACGATATGAGACTACTACCAATCGTTTGGTGCAAACAAATACAAACTTTTCTGCCATGATTCGCTCTCTAGCCCACGACATACGCACACCTATGACTATTATACAAGGCTACATTGAAGAGATGCAAGATGGTATTATCTCACCCAGCGAATATCCTAACGCCCTAAAAGTTATCCGAAAAGAAATTGATTTTGTTGCAGAATTAAGCACCCACTCCATCAACTACATCTACACCTGTGGCAAAGATTATGAAGGCGAAGTAGTCCCTATTAAGCAATTCGCAGACGAAGAGTTGTTTCCTCTTATACGACCGCGTGATGGTGTTAGACTCATCAATGCCGTGGATGAAGGATTTGAGATATTTATGGATAAATTTGAACTGAAGCAATCCCTACTCAATATCTTACATAACGCATCAAAATTTACCTATGAGGGTCACATTAAAATTTATTCACAAAATCATTGTCTCGTCATTGAGGACAGTGGCATAGGAATAGACAAGAGTGATGCTGAAAAGCTGTTTCAGCCTTTTGTAAAACAAACTGAGCATTTAAAATATGAAAATTCTGGTCTTGGGTTGGGGCTTTCTATTGCTCGTAATTTATTTGAAAAATATGCGTACGGAATCTATTTCGATGTAGAGTTTGATAAAGGCGCACGCCTTATGATTTGTAAGTGTGAAGATAGCTCTATATAGACCAGAGTGCTAAGCGCACTCTGAGTAATGCTTGAGCGATTAAAACACATCCATTGCTACGATAAAGTTGTTGCCTGCGTTCGGGTAACTTGGGTGAACTCCACCTATGACTAGGTAAATTTTCTTACCATCCCACGAAGTGGTCATCGATTTTACTTTGTTTGGGCTTTGTGCGTCTAGCGTGCCTATGCCATCAACTACAATGTTTTTAACCGATACCACAGTTCCGTCTTGTTTCATTCTTACAATGGTATTATTCCCTTTGTTTGCAATGTACATATCTGAGCCTGCAGCGAGTGTTGTAACGCTTACGAAGTCTGCATTGGCAAATTCAGGCACTACAGGTGTTATGTCTACAGGGATATTGAGTTCAGGTGCCCTAAGATAAGAGATGCCACCTTCTTCGACATTGAAGACATATGAGCCTTGTGAAAGTTTGATTACGGCGATTCTGTTTGCCAATGCATCTGTGACATACACTGCTTTTCCAATACCCCCAACCCAGTTAAACACCATTCCAACATGCCTAATGGCATTTTCGTCATGGTTCGCCGCTTTGTCCAACTCTTGCTCTAAAGGCGTAATGACTGCTGGAGCCGTTAACCCATCAATGCCCTCTAGTACATGCACCTGAGCGATGCTTCCGTCTCCATTGGCAACCAAAAATACTGCTCTTATGAACTCGTTGCGCTCAGGCGATGGGCCAATAAATACTGTACCCATGGCACCATGCGTAAGTTCTCCCTCAATAAATTGAGGATTTCGCTCAGAAAGACCACTGGCAAATACGCCACCATCTGATTCAGTTAAGAGAGCAAAAAGTGGTTGACCATCTGGGTCTACTACTGTGTTTGTTCCTCCAGCGTTTGATCCATAAGGAGCATTGGCTATCCACGGGCGACCAAATGCATTGTTTGTGCTTAAGCCTGTTGGAAAGCTGGTTGATGAGTATAGTGCAGTTAACGATTCTGGTCTGTTGTGGTAGTTTAAGTACGCATCAGAGTTCGCCGCATACATGATGACTGATGAGTCGGGCGTGCGTGGCTGTGCATTGGTAACACTGTCAATGCTTGAAGCAAAGTTTGCAGGAACGATAATTGTATCTTGCATATCTGTAGAGATAGAGATAACCGCGCCATCAAGTTGTCCATTAATAGGTTTGGCTGAAGGTGCGCCAAAGTTTGAGCCACTTGAAACCAAAAGCCTATTTTTATCTAGAACTTGATTAGGTTGAATATAAGTCAAAAAATCTTGCTGGATTGCAAATGGGCTATCATGACCCGAATCAATAAATGGCCCCACTTGTATGACATCTCCACCCTCGGTAATGCCTGCAGCGATAACTTTTCCGTTTTGAGCCGAATTTGGCGTTTTTGACTGTGGTGTGTTTTGAGCCGTACTGCTTGATCCACCCCCACATCCTACGAGCACTAAAGTTCCTAACAATGCGGAACCGAGTAAAAAGTTTAATTTCATACTATTCTCCTGTAATTAAAATGAAAATTTCCCAAATAGGTTATATCGATTAGCTGTTAAGTGCGCCGCATTTTGAAAATCTGTTGTCCAATGTATATACTCTACGCCCATTTGAAAGCGTTTCGTAAGGCTGTAGTGAGCAGTGCCCCACTCTGTTTTGTTTAGAGTTGGCGTGCTCACTAAAATATCTTCATCAAATGGGTTGTCTTCACTCAGTCCCGTTGAGAGTTGAAGTTTGTCTGTTACTTGGTATGCCAATTCTGACCAATACCCTTCTGTACGAATAGGGATGCCTCTTGTTTCGTTGATACCGAACAAAATACCTCCACGAAGGTCTGTTAAGTTTTCACCTTTAAAATACTCACCACTCAAGGTTAGGTCTTCAGTAAGGGGCAAAACTAATTCTGCAAAAATTCCTTCGGAGTTATAGGTATCTTCAAATTGGACAGATCTTTCAGCTAGCACTTCTGTTGCTTTATGCACACCGAGTGCTGCTAAAAAAGGTTTTGCTGTCCATAATGGCTGCTCGTATTGAACGCGAGCTTCTACTGCTGGGCTTGGCCCAAAGTTTACGCCAACTTGACCTTTGTTGTCTACTGATCCGATTTGTTGAAAAGCCAATTCAAAATCGATAGCACCGTCTTTGGCAACGGCTTCTTCGTATGTTAAACGAATTTGTGGTGCACGATCCCCTGCGTTACCCGCGTTCCACTGAAGTGTATCGGCATTGACGATAGGTATGAGGCGTGAAACCGTTTGCCAAGTTTGCCCCACTAAAACTTTAAAATTATTGTTTTTGACTTCAAAGTACGCATGACGAATTCGCAACAATGGACGCGATTCTCTTCCGCCGTTTTGAAAATCTATTTCGATATTCCCCCCAATATCAATATCTTCTTCTATCTCATGGTCTTCCACATCAACACCTAGTCGGGTGAGGCGTGGGTGAATGGTGAATGTATCACCTGGATTTCGTCCTGCAGGTGCATTAAGCAAAAAAGATGGTGATTGCGTGTTGTTAAATACACCATCTGTAGAAATAGCATCTACGCGGAGACTTCCGTATGCGTTAATGTTGGCAGAGTCTTCTGCTGCAATGGCGTGCGTTGAAAGAACCCCTCCTATCAAAAGCGATGTTAGTTTCAAAGTTGTATATCTCATTCTTCCTCCTGTTTTTATGTTTTGCACATTTTGCCGCACGCAAATACGATAAAATGTTCAGTATTTAATGTCTCAAAGAACACAGACAAAATGACCGTAGTCTTCTTATCTGTGTTCTTTGAGACATATTTAAGCACTAAAGTGTTTCCAAAAAATTCAATAATTTGGTTTTCTCTTCTTCTGAGAGTGCCTGATACAACAGACGAGAGTTTAGGGCTTCTCCGCCATGCTCTAAGATGGCTTCGTTGATAGTTGTCGCTCTGGCATCGTGAATGAAAGCACTTCTTGCCCCAAGACCATGCAGGGGTGTAGTTCTCCAATCAAACCCTTTGGCTGCGCCTTGAACAAATGCATCATCAAGATCAGTACCCATATTATGAAGTAAAAAATCACTATAAAAATAGTGTTTTTCGCCCTCAACTTCAAAGCCAGGTACATGACATTTTGCGCATAAAGTTTGCTCAAATAGGACATATCCTTCGTCGCTTTCATCTGGGGCAACACTGCTATGCGTTGGTAAGGTAGCGATAAAGT
>DYTF01000162.1 GCA_020726105.1 Sulfurovum sp.
TCATGGTGTCCGTAGGGGTAGCCCTTGTGGCTATCCATTTTCTCCCTTAAAAACCGACACCAAAGAGCAAAATCTCTCCACCTAGCATTTGGCATAATCTCCAAAAACTCTCTCATATCTCTACTTCTCATCACTCACCTCCCAAGCAAACTCACCCTCATAAACACCATCCTCTTTCAATTTTGTTATGATTTTGCGTGATACCTTTTTACGACTCCTATTCTTACCGCTAAATTTTCCATCTAGCGTCAAGCTAACCATCGCATGACTAAAGCCATGAGCAGTAGCCCAGCTCTTCACGCCAAACCCTTTCTTTTTAAATCTCTCTCTCAATGCACTTATCTCATCTGCTTTTTTTATCTCGCTCATATCATCCCTCCCTATTTTTTTAGTTCATTATTTGTCTTCGTGTCACACTTTTTTATTTTTACTGTTTCACGCACCAAGCCCATCGCTTAGCCACATACTAGACTCATGAAACAGTGTAACACTGTAACGCACATATCCGTTTCACGCAAAAAAGCCCACGACCAAAGAGTTTTTTACTCCTTACTCCTAAACTCACAACCAACAGTATGGTGCAATTCATTGCACCACCACTCACTCACAAAAACCACCACATAAAGGCACAACCTCTATCCGATAACGCCCTCTTGCGTAGGCTTTTGCAGATTCCCATTTTTCAAATAATGCCAATGGCTCACCAAACCGCTTAACCACATATCTAGCTATATAAACACCCATCTTGAACCCCTTTTATGCTATGTTTTATCTATTTTTTGATACCCTACTTAAAAAGGTATATCATGACACCAAAACTCTCTCTCGCTGTATATATCATCGCTTTCAAAAAAGCGTCCGACTATCTTCTTGAAAACTCTTCTCCTGAACAAAAAGAAGAGTTTTATATCCGATTAAAGTATTATCTACAAACGATAGACTTCCCATCAGACCATCATCTTATGGATGAATTAGATGAAGTTAACAACATCCTCTCTTCTTATTAAAGCAAGACGCTCGACTAAGATATCTATTTTCTTGTTCCAAAGTTCGATATCGCTATCGTCCAAAGGGACAACCTCTTTTTTATTGTCATGATAAAGCCATGCAAACTTCTCACTCATTGCTTTGTCCCACTTTTTTATCGCTCTTTTATGGGCTTTTGCATGGAGTTCCTTTTTTTGTACCCTCACCACTACTCTCTGTTTTTGCTTTGTCATCATCTTTCCTTTTCGTATATCTTCGTGCTACTACCGTAGGGGCAATCCCTCGTGGTTGCCCACAGTAGCACCATAAAAACATCCGTAGGGTGCAATTTATTGCACCATCCGTAAAGAACAACCTCGTGGTTGTCCACTAAAAGAAACAAGACCTCTCGTCCATCTTGCCTCTTATTTCCAAAACTCTTACTATCACCCAAAAAAAGATGACATGACTGCGACCGAACAGCCAAATAATGTTAAATATCACCAATCCTCTTACGATTAATTCACATTTAATCCGTAAAATTCTCTACTTTTTGGTATAATATAACCATTAAGTAAGTAATTATAGTT
>DYTF01000163.1 GCA_020726105.1 Sulfurovum sp.
TCTTTATACTTCACATCAAAAGCATGGGCTGCATCATAAATCACTTTGAGGTCATGTTTATTTGCAATTTGCTCTATCTCTTCTACTTCACAAGCATTTCCAAATACATGAACTGGAAGTATCGCTGATGTATTTGGCGTAATAAGTTTTTTTATATTTTTTGGGTCAAGATTAAATGAATTTGGGTCAATATCTGCAAAAATCGGCAAAAGCTGATTTGTAACAAGTGAACTTGTAGTCGCTACAAAACTAAAAGGTGTCGTTATCACAAAACCTTTTAAGCCTAAAGTTCGATATGCTATCTCAAGTGCTACTGTACCATTTGAAACCAACACTATATTTTTTACACCAAGATGTTCAGCAAGTCTTTTTTCAAGTCTTTGCACAAGTGGACCATTGTTTGTAAGCCAACCATTTTCATAGATTTCATCTATATATTTTTTGTATTTTTCTTTGTTTGGTAGGTATGTTTTTGTTACATTAATCATTTAGACACTCCATATTTATTCAAATACCACTCAATAGTCTTAACAATCCCACTATCAAAATTTTCATCGGCTTTCCAACCAAGTTCATTCTCTAGTTTTGTAGCATCTATGGCATATCTTCTATCATGCCCTGCTCTATCTTCTACAAAAGTTATTAGTTCTTTATAAGAAGTTTCTCTTGGAACTTGTTCATCTAATATCGTACAAATTCTATCTACTATTTGAAGGTTTGTTCTTTCGTTTCTCCCACCGATATTATAAGTATCTCCTATTTTACCTGTATGATAAACGATATCTATCCCTTTACAGTGGTCAAGTACATAGAGCCAATCTCTGATATTTTTCCCATCACCATAGATTGGGATTGGGTTTCCTTTGAGAGCATTTCTGATAATTGTAGGGATAAGTTTCTCATCGTGTTGTTTTGGTCCATAATTATTTGAGCAGTTTGTGATAACAGTATTTAGTCCATAAGTCTCATGATATGCTCTTATAATCATATCACTTGAAGCTTTTGAAGCTGAGTATGGAGAGTTTGGAGCATAAGGTGTAGTTTCTGTAAATAAATCATTTGGGTCAAGACTGAGTGTTCCATAAACTTCATCTGTTGAAATATGGTGAAATCTGCAGTTTTGATATGCAACTTTATAAACAAATGGTTTTTCCATCCAATAGTTTTTTGCTACATCAACAAGGGTATAAGTTCCATTTACATTTGTTTGTACAAAGACACCTGGGTTTTTGATAGAGTTATCTACATGACTTTCAGCTGCAAAGTGGATAACACCTCTTATATCGTATTCATTGAAGATAAATTCTACAAGCTCACGATTACAAATATCCCCTTTGATAAATTTATATCTAGGATTTTGTTCACACTCTTTTAGGTTTTCTAAGTTCCCTGCATAAGTAAGTAAGTCTAGGTTTATAAGGTTATATTCTGAATATTTCTCTAAGAAATATGGTACAAAGTTTGAGCCTATAAAGCCCGCTGTTCCTGTGAGTAGTAGAGTTTTAGTATTAAACATTATCTTCCTTTACTAAATCATATAGGTATTG
>DYTF01000164.1 GCA_020726105.1 Sulfurovum sp.
GTATCGCTCCAATAAGCCCATCTTTCCGTTTTATTATCTAATCTCTTAACAAAGTATGAAACAGCCTTAACTTCTCCATCTTCGTATGTTATCTCTGTTTTATGTGGTACTCTTAGCATCAATCTTGGAATAGCTTTTGCATCGTCCCAACCTACTTGAAGCACTACATCATTTAAAGCATTTAGGTATCTATTTGCTTGTGTCATTACTTTATCAACTTTTAGCTCTTCATATAATGCTTTGTTGTTATCGCTTAATCCTCTTGTTACTCCATAGGAATAAACATTAGAAATACTATCTACAACCTGTTTAAATATGTTTGAGTTAGTATGCAGTTGCACATCTAATCTAAGCTCAGCAAATGCACTATAAATTTGTCCAAGTTTCTTTTTGACTTGGTCGGCATAATTGTCATTATACATTTCAAATCTAAGTCTAAATTTTTCTTGTCTTTTTAATTCATTCATTGTTTAGCCTTTTTTGATTAATTATATCAAATTTTAGCGAGTAGTAGCTCTCAGTTCTGCATTATGTCCTTTATGGAATTCTCTCGCTATAAAGTATCCCATCGCATCATTCCAGTCATCTACTGTTGCACTCCCTGTAAACTTCTCAGGCTCTCCATTCTTATCATAAGCTTGTTGCTCTAATGCTTTTGTTAGTTGTGGGCATCTCTTAATATTAATAAACATCTTATTCTTGCTAAATAGATTGTTTACTGTGTTAACTCTATCTTTCACTCTCCCATTCATTCTTGGAGCATTAATCTTAAACCCAGCCTCTCTTAAGATATCATTATCACTTAGTGAAGCATTAGTTTTGTGTGCATAACCTGAAGCATCAGGATAGATAATTATCTTTCTATTTGGATATCTACTAACAATATTTTCAACTATTCCTCGTGTATCCCTTGAGCTAAACTCATCAACGATAAATACTTTATCATCTCTCAAACTAAATACAACACTACAACAGCCACCAATATTAAAATCTTGACCGATATACACTATCTCATTATCTTTTAGCTCTTCTGTTGTGTTATGCTCTTCTCTTTTAAAATAACTATAAACTGTGCTTTGAGTTAAGTTTACAAAGTGTCCTTCAAGATAAGCCTCTAATAGCTCAGGTGTATATTGAGCCTTTAAATTATCTATGTAGCTTTGAGATATAAATTTATTATCTGTAGTGCTTGAGTGTATAACTCTAAACAGTCCGTTGATTGATTGTTGATATAACCATTTGAAGCCCTCAGGTGTAGATACAGCATCAACTGTAGCATTATCTACCGCTCTATTCCTACCTAATATCTTCTCATATACTAACTTCATCTTGTCAGTTGGTAGTGTATCAGCTTCATCTATTAAGCTATAAGCTACCTCATAACCAATGATTGTTTCAGGTGTATCCATACTTCTAAATATAATCTTTCCATAGTTTTCAATATGGATCTCTTTATCTGATTTGTTTATTTTATATTTTAGCTTCAGCTCTTCCAAGATTGTAGGGAATTTCTCAAATGCAATATCTCTTAT
>DYTF01000165.1 GCA_020726105.1 Sulfurovum sp.
TTTAAGATTTCACCTGATGAGTTTTATACTATTGCTTTAAAAGGAATGGTACAACATGGTGAAACTTGACATTCTGTTTAAAAATGCCATCTTCTCCCCCTTATCTGTCGATTTCATAGATTGCTGTAGAACCACTTATTTCATAAGAGACTAAAAGAAGGTTCTTACCATTTGGAGACTCACTTGCAGGGATAAACTGCATTCCCTCTGCAGAGATATCGCCATCACCTTCAGATATGTAGTACTCCACAAGCGTAGGTGCACTTGGGTTTGTAATGTCGTAAGTCAAAATTGCATTCTGTCTCTCAAGCCCGACAAAAAGGTATGTTTTACCATTAATCTCTCCTACGGTTAGTGCTTCAGGCTCTGCGCCTTTATTGCCGCTTCTTCCATCCATCTCTCCATTGTCTTGGTTAAAGAGTTTAGGTTGTACAAGAGCTACTTGCTTGGAGATAGAATCGCCGCTATCATAAACGAGATTGCCCTCTGCACTCCAGATGCTAAAGCTTCTTGCACCATAAGCGTAAAGTTTTTCGTACTTACCGTCACTATTTGCATCACCCATATCGACAACTACTTTGAGGTCATTCTCTTTTTGATACGCTTCCGCAATAGATGTATCGAGTTTAAGTTTAGAAATCTTCTTCTCATCTACAAAAACATTCTTTTCTTGTGCATCAAGATACTCTCTTCCATCCCCCTCATTTGCAGTTGCAAGATAAGTAGTGCCTCCGATTTGAAATGATTTTATGGAGTCTGGCATGTAGAGTCCAAAAAGTCCTGCATAGGATTTCATATTGATTACACCTTCTTCTTCAATGTCAATAGTGTTGCTAGAATCCGCCCCGTAACTCTTAGCACCAAAAGATTTAACAAGTTCAAGTGTGTTGTTTGTGAGATTTACCTTTGCTAATGCATTATTCTCTTGAAGCGTCACATAAGCGTAGTTGCCCTCAACTGTAACATACTCAGGCTCTATATCAAGAGTTTTGTTGTTGCTTGGAGTGCCGCCAAGACGCACTGGTGTCGCATCTAAAGCTGGTGTTAGCGTAGCAGTAGAGAAGCCGATATCGACATAGCTTCCATCAGCCACATTTACTACACCTATAGAGCCAGCAACATCGACATACTTGCCCGTAGTTCCATCGGGCTCACCCTCGTTTGCAACGATTACTTTTGCCCCATCATCACTAAATGTCACCATATCGGGAAGATAACCAACTGTTACAGCTTTGTCAAAGTTTCCGTTTGTATCAAAGAGAACAACTTTGCCCTTCTCTGTAACTTTATTTGCACTTCCCACAGCTGCTGCAACTTTGCCATTTTTTACCGCAACGCTTTGCACACTTACTCCATAAGCCGACATACCCACAGAAGCAATTTTAAGTGGAGATAGTGGATTTTGTATGTCAATGATATCGATAGCATTGATCGCACCGTTTGTCACAAACATTCGCTTTGAAGTCACGTCATAAGCAACAATCTCACTGCCCCCCTTTGTTTGTGTATTATAAGAAGATAGTTTTTTTAA
>DYTF01000166.1 GCA_020726105.1 Sulfurovum sp.
TTTCAAAAGGAGCCAAAAAGTCAGGTAAATTCACTTGAAGTAAATCTTCAATATAGGTCAAACGTTCTTCAAAATCATCAGGCAACAAAGCAGGAAGCACACCCATTTTGGTCTTAGAAAAACGTGACATCTTTCCTTTGGCAATCGCATAAGCCTCTTTAGAGCAGTAAAGTTTAGCCTCAGGGAAATCTTTTAACCCTCCAATATGGTCAGCATGAAAATGAGAGATAAAAATACTCTCTATTGGTTTGTCTATCATCTCCACCAAAGGCTTTTCTAATGTTACAGGGGTTGTGAGTGCATACAACTTTTCAGGAAACTTTACTGTAGCATCAAAAAAATGTCTGCCATAACCTGTGTCAAAAAGTAAGTTTTTACCCTCGTATTCTATCAATGCAACCATCGCAGGAAACTTTATGGAAGCAAAACTCCCTCCACGTTTCACCATAAACTCGGGGTGTTTACAGTAGCCTACTTGATAAAGGCTAATCTTTGCTTTTTGCATATCGTTCCAATCCTTCTTTAATGCTATATTGTGGGCTATACCCCAAAATATCTTTAGCTCTTTGTAAATCCAAAGTCTGGTCATGGGCAATAAGTCCTACACCATATTTGGTTATCATCGGCTCTTTACTCAAACCCATTTTAGCGACAAACTCCAAAACTGTTGCAACCCCCATCATGGTTGTATACCCAACACGCATATACTTCACCTCTTTGCCCAATGTTTTCATTACCATCTCAAAAAGTTTTGAAATCTCTATGGGTTTAGCATTGGTAATGTTAAAAATACTTTTTTCAGGTAGCTCTTTTGTGGCACACAAATACATGGCATGAACCACATTACCGACATAAGTCACATCAACCAAAGCATTTCCATTTTTAATGAGGGGTAAAAACCCTCTATTGGCTATCTTCTCTAAACGAGGAATCAAGACAGAATCATACTCACCAAAAATCCCACGAGGTCGTATAATCACAGCATCCACATCGGAAGCCAAAACCAACTCTTCTGCTTCATATTTTGTTTGGGTATACGCATTCACAAACGCTTTTGCTCTGTAGCTCTCTTGTACCTCTCTTTGGTCGATAAAATCAAAATAGATACTCGGTGTTGAGACATGCACCAGTTTTGGAATGTTGTACTTTTTCATCGCTGTTAAAACATTTTTTGTGGCGTGTACATTGTCTTTATAAAAAAGTTCATACTTCCCCCAAGGAGAAGAACGTGCAGAACAATGAAACACCACATCAGCCTCTTCAAATGCTTCTAGGGTCTCTTCTAAGTTACTTAAGTCAAAAGCTTTAAAGGCATAACCTAGCTCTTTACCTATGCTTTCATTTCGTCCAAAACCTAGAAGTTCCCAACCCTCTTTGTTTAGAAATTCGCCTAAGTTTCGACCCAAACCACCTGTGGCTCCTGTAATTATGGCTTTTTTAATTTTCATATCGTTCTCATTTTTTCTAAAAAAACATCCCAAAAGGAACAGCAAAATTCTGTTCATCTATCTCAATAATATGCTCACCCA
>DYTF01000167.1 GCA_020726105.1 Sulfurovum sp.
CTCACCCCATCTAGACGTCAAATCTACCGCTTAGCGCCCAACTAACTGCGACCAATGGGTTAACACCCTTGTTGTTCATGGTCTGTAAATAGCTCGAAATCCGGCAATATGCTTGAGCATATTTTTCAGTTCTGAAACATCCAGATATTTTCTGTTTAACTTTGGTCATCCGTAAATCACGTTCCGTGCGATTATTGGTAAACGCCACATGCGGGTTGCTGGCAAATAACAGCACTGCATTTTGATATTTATCCAGCCGTTCCCACAAATTATGCGCATCTGACTTGGCGATTTTCCCTCGCTTACCATTGGTTTTCTCCGGTATTGGCGGTAATTCCTTGCTGCCGTCCAGCAGTATTTTTTGGTAGAGTTCCAGCAATTTTGAGTGTTTTTCTGGGCTTAAGGCTTTGTCTTTCGCCGTAGAAACCATTTTACATGCCAGACGGAGCAATCTTCTCATATTTTTAGCCCAGCGATAACCATTGGCATCGATGGTAAATTGCAGCTCCCGCAGCAGATGCGAACCACATAAGCCATGCTCTAAATGCTCATAAGATAAATACGATGCCCAACAATCATGGACTATAACCCCGCCATAGGTCGGAATAATCCCAAATGCTTCAACCGCCTCACTACCGCGCTTTTGATGTAAAAGCCTGAGCGTAATGTCGCCAGCGGAATAAACATGAATCCAGTGATTCTTTTTATCAACGCGTAGCGAGGTTTCATCAGTGTGGATGCACTTCGCCGCTAACAGCTGTTTTTTTGTGGTATCTTCCCAAGCGGCTAACGCCACATGCAAGTGCATAACATAATTTAACAACGTAGCCTCAGAGATAACTTGACCTATCAGCGATGCAACCATCTGCGCAGCCCGACTCAAAGACAACATTTGTGCTACTAATAACTGGACGACATAAGCCCTAACGCCATTACCATATTGCAGAGGACCAGCTAGGTCTTGCGGGAATGTGGCCTTGGTTGTCGTGCCACACGCCTGACATTCTTTTACTTCCGCATCAAAGTGCTCGGCAGTTTTCTCAAAAATGATGTCTATCCGAGTTCGCCGTTCAATACAAACACACTCGGTATCGCTCAGATCCTGCCCACAAGCTTTACAGATAGAAACCTCAAGCGATGTAACAGTTTCCACAGTGCGGGTATTTCCAATGGCCGTAATTTTCTTATCACCATCAGCGTTCTGCTCTTTTTTACCCTTGCCAACCGATGATTCATCTGGCTCGGTTTGTGACGGTGGTATGCTGGAGTTATGCGAATCTTTTTTTGTGAGCTTTTCCATGAAAACGCTCAAGACAATCCCAAACAGCAGGATTAAAGTATTTACCAGTAGTGCAGTTTCAGTCGGGACTTTACCGGCTTTTACTTGCTCGTCAAAGCTAGCCTTAATCTTCTCAAACTCTTCTCGCACTGATTGTTTATTTAAACTTGCCATCGGTTGTTACTAATAATGTTTACGATGGCGTAATTGTATCACGGGGTTTTCCGACCTCAAGG
>DYTF01000168.1 GCA_020726105.1 Sulfurovum sp.
ACACCGAAGCACTTGAAAAGTACAGAGCATTAGCCAAAACAAACCCAAATGTTTACACCCCTGATGTGGCAATGACACTCAATAACCTAGCCGTTTTAGAGAGTGTTGAAAACCACAACGATAAGGCAAGAGGCTACTACACCGAAGCATTAGAAATAATAAGAGCATTAGCCAAAACCAATCCAAGTGTTTACACCCCTGATGTCGCTACGACACTCAATAACCTAGCCGTTTTAGAGAGTGATGAAAACCACAACGAAAAAGCAAGAGACCACTACGCCGAAGCACTTGAAAAGTACAGAGCATTAGCCAAAACAAATCCAAATGTTTATAACCCTGATGTGGCAATGACACTCAATAACCTAGCCAATTTAGAGAGTGTTGAAAACCACAACGAAAAAGCAAGAGACTACTACACCGAAGCAGTTGAAAAGTACAGAGCATTAGCCAAAACAAACCCAAGCGTTTACACCCCTTATATGGCAATGACACTCAATAACCTAGCCAATTTAGAGAGTGTTGAAAACCACAACGAAAAAGCAAGAGGCTACCACGCCGAAGCATTAGAAATAAGAAGAGCATTAGCCAAAACAAACCCAAATGTTTATAACCCTGATGTGGCTTTGACACTCAATAACCTAGCTGTTTTAGAGAGTGCTGAAAACCACAACGATAAGGCAAGAGGCTACTACACCGAAGCACTTGAAAAGTACAGAGCATTAGCCAAAACAAACCCAAGTGTTTACACCCCTGATGTGGCAATGACACTCAATAACCTAGCCGTTTTAGAGAGAGCTGAAAACCACAACGATAAGGCAAGAGGCTACTACACCGAAGCACTTGAAAAGTACAGAGCATTAGCCAAAACAAACCCAAGCGTTTACACCTTTTATGTAGCTACGACACTCAATAACCTAGCCATTTTAGAGAGTGCTGAAAACCACAACGATAAGGCAAGAGGCTACTACACCGAAGCATTAGAAATAAGAAGAGCATTAGCCAAAACAAACCCAAGCGTTTACACCCCTTATGTCGCTACGACACTCAATAACCTAGCCAATTTAGAGAGGGCTGAAAACCACAACGAAAAAGCAAGAGGCTACTACACCGAAGCATTAGAAATAAGAAGAGCATTAGCCAAAACAAACCCAAATGTTTATAACCCTGATGTGGCTTTGACACTCAATAACCTAGCTGTTTTAGAGAGTGCTGAAAACCACAACGATAAGGCAAGAGGCTACTACACCGAAGCATTAGAAATAAGAAGAGCATTAGCCAAAACAAATCCAAATGTTTATAACCCTGATGTGGCAATGACACTCAATAACCTAGCCGTTTTAGAGAGGGCTGAAAATCACAACGATAAGGCAAGAGGCTACTACACCGAAGTATTAGAAATAAGAAGAGCATTAGCCAAAACAAACCCTGATGCTTTTGAGATAGATTATGCAAGAACAATTATCATGGGTGTTTATTTATTTGATGAAGAGATGGAAAATCTGAAAATAGCAAA
>DYTF01000169.1 GCA_020726105.1 Sulfurovum sp.
TTGAGATGACACTCAACGAAGAGCAAAAAGAGAGATTTGAAAAAAGTGTTCAGTCGGTAAGAAGTATGATTGATGTACTTAAAGAGAAAAACTTTTTTGATGCCTAAAATCATCTAGTAGCACTAACATTGCACACAGAATACAAAGAAGGGAAAAACATGAATTTTAGAATTGAAAAAGATACCATGGGGGAGATGAAAGTCCCTGCTGACAAATATTGGGCTGCTCAAACACAAAGATCGGTACATAATTTTGAGATCGGCAATGAGAAAATGCCTTTAGAAGTGGTGTATGGTTTTGCAAATCTTAAAAAAGCGTGTGCCTTGGTCAATCAAGAACTGGGGCGTCTGGATGATGCAAAAACAGCTGCGATTTCACAAGCCTGTGAAGCGATACTCGCAGGAGAACTGGATGACAACTTTCCACTTGTCGTATGGCAAACAGGTTCAGGTACGCAGTCAAACATGAATGTAAATGAAGTGGTTGCCAATAAAGCAACCGAATTGTTAGGCGGAGACTTCACCAAAGAAAACCTCGTGCACCCCAATGATGATGTCAATAAAGGTCAAAGTTCAAACGATACCTATCCTACTGCGATGCGTATCGCTGAAGTGATCGCGGTAACGCAAAATCTTATCCCTGCACTAGAGCAGCTTAAAACAACACTGGATGCAAAATCCAAAGCATTTTACGACATCGTTAAAATCGGAAGAACGCACCTTCAAGATGCCACACCTTTGACGCTGGGTCAGGAGATTTCAGGTTATGTAGCGATGCTTGAGACGAACCTAAGGCAAATAAATGATGCACTTGTGTACTGTAGAGAAATCGCTATCGGGGGTACGGCTGTAGGTACAGGATTGAACTCACATCCAGAGTTTTCACAAAGAGTTGCAGCCAAGCTCAATACCTTTATGGCAAAAGACTATGGTTTTGTCTCTCAGCCCAATAAATTTCATGCACTCACGGGTCACGACGCTGAAGTGGTACTCAGTGGCGCACTTAAAGCACTTGCAGCTAACCTGATGAAAATCGCAAACGATGTCAGATGGTTGGCTTCAGGTCCACGCTGTGGTTTGGGTGAAATCGAGATACCTGAAAATGAACCAGGATCATCCATCATGCCGGGCAAAGTGAACCCAACTCAGGCTGAAGCCATGACGATGGTTGCAGTTCAAGTCATGGGTAATGATGTCACGGTAGGTATCGCAGCATCTCAAGGTAACTTCGAGTTGAATGTCTTTAAACCAGTAATAGCCTATAATATTTTGCAATCTGTCAAACTTCTAGCTGATGTGATGAGAAGTTTTGATACACATTGTGCTGTGGGTATTGAGCCAATTAGAGCCAATATCGATAAGTTCCTCAATGATTCTTTGATGCTGGTCACGGCACTGAACCCGCATATCGGATATGAAAATGCAGCCAAAATAGCCAAAACAGCGCACAAAAACGGCACAACACTCAAAGAAGAAGCTGTAGCACTCGGTTTTATGTCTGCAGAAGATT
>DYTF01000011.1 GCA_020726105.1 Sulfurovum sp.
TAAGCATCTCTTCGCTACTTGCACCTTTACGCTTTCTTTCCAGCTCTTTCTTTTTTACTTCAACAAAACCCATGATTTTGATTTACTTTAGATAAGGTATAATATACAAATAATTTTAAAGGATTCCATATGTTTAATAAACTCCTAGGTGTATTCATCATTATCTCTGTTTTTTTAGTGCAAGGTTTATGGGCAAAACCTGCAAGTACTATCAACGCAGATACAGAAGCTACAATAGCAAAATTTAAACGAGAGGTGCCAGGAGGGGCAAGTTTTCTTTCGAAAGTCAAAGGCTATATTGTCTTTCCTTCTGTCATTAAAGGAGGGTTTATCCTTGGTGCAGAATATGGTGAAGGTGCGATGCGCATCAATGGTAAAACAAAATATTTTTACAGTATGACATCAGGTTCTCTCGGTTGGCAGATAGGTGGTCAGGTTTACTCTGTAGTCATTGCCTTTGTGTCACAAAATGCCCTAGACAACTTCATAAGAAGCAACGGATGGGAAGCAGGTGTAGATGGCTCAATCGCCGTTGTTGATTGGGGTAAAGGTAAAGACTTAACCAGCATTAGTTACGAAAAACCGATTGTGGCTTTTATTTTTGACCAAAAAGGTCTCATGCTTAGTGCGAGCATTAAAGGTACAAAGTTTCAAAAAATCATACCAAACTAAACCGTTCTTTATAGGAGCACTTCTGGCAAAGCTCTTCTGTTGCTTTGCCTTTACTAAAACCCTCGACCATCCCAACAGCGCGTTTGGAGTTCAAAATAGTCTCCAAACGCGCTTCATGCAAATCACCCAATTCAATCACTCCATCACAATCCAGACAACACGGCACTACTTTTCCACTTGCCAAAATGGCCACATGAGATGAAAGTCCTTGGCAAGTGCCATCTCCATAAGTGTTGTTTTTCAACGATGGCCACTCAAAATAGCTATCAAAATGCACCAGTACTTTTGATGCTAAACGAATATTTTTAGGTCGTTCTTCATAGATGGTTTTCAAACTGAGTTCAACACCAAAAAAAGTAGAAAGTCTCTCAAATAGCACCGTATTGAATGTGCGTTCACTCACTGCTTCATCCAAATTCCACACACGAAGGTTAATGAAAACTTCCTCGGCTTGCTCAACCTTGGCTTCGCACAGTGCAAGTATGGGTGTTAAGTACTGCTCAAAAGTGAGTGAAGTATCGTTCTTATTAAAACTATTGAGTGAAATATTAATCTGCTTAACGCAAGGATGAAAGAGCGTCTCATAGCTATGTTTTTTCAAAAAATAACCACTTGTCGTGAGCATCGCTCTAAGACCATGTTTGTGTAAAATATCCAAATAAGCTCTCAAATTTGGCTGTGTCAGCGGATCACCTACTACATGACAGGCTATTTCCTTGGTATAAGATTTTGCCTGCACAATGATGGATTCAAAAAAATCAAGATCCATTTCTTTTGCTGGCAATAGCTTCGTGGGACAAAAACTGCAAGAAAGTCCACACACATTGGTTATCTCGATATAGATACGGTAAAATTTCATCGTGCCCTATTTCATACAGTTTGAAAGATCGGTAATATTTTGAGTACGATTAATACAAACCATGTGAGACTCAAGCTCTATAAGCTCTTCTTCTATTCTGTCGAGTAAGCTACTTTTTTGATGCTCATCCCAAAGCAAAACATACATCTCACCTTCTTGGGCTGATTCCATTTTTAGCTCGCTAAGTCTTTGTGTACATTCATTTGCAGCAATGGCACTCTTGGCGGTTTGCAAACACTCCCTTGTCTCTTTGAGTGATATCAGCAGTGCGGGTAAAAGTTCTTTTTGTCTTTTATAGATATTTTCTCCTAGATGATTGATAAACTTCATCCTCTCTTCATCTGTGCTATTGTTCTCGCTATGGCTTGTATTATTTTCATTTATATCTTGCACCGCTTGTGCAAGTACAAGCGAAAACGGCTGAGGGTTAGCACTGTTTTGTGTAGCGATGTTATTGCGAATAAGCGCAAACTCTTGCAAGGGATAATCTGGTGTCTTATAGTCCTCTTTGGAGACATTGACATCAAACATGACGCTCTTTGCCTTCTTGGCATAGGTGACACCAAAAAGAGTTAATTCGCTCCCAAGCACAAGACCCTTATAGATATATTTTTTGACTCCTACACCTTCCCATACATCACATAAGATGCCTGCAACTTCTTCCTGTCCTGTATGGGTCAAAAAGCGTGTCTTCTCATCCATGCTCTCACCTGTAGCATTTTTACGCTCCAAAAGTTGTTCATTTTGATAATCAACAGTAATGACTGAGTCTTTTGTATATTTCTTGAAATGCTTCACCTCATGCTGATGTCTTAGTGCACCAAATGTTTGAATACGACCCTCTTCTTCCTCAACCCTTACATCACCCCAGTCACTAAAGCGTAGCTTTTCTGTACCTAAAATGCTCAAATTGGTATCAGGTGTCAATACTGCTTCACTTGAAATCTCATAACTCACAACACCAGACTCTACTTCAAAAGGATGAGACAAAGTTTCTGCATGCAACCCTGCAAAATCAATGATACACCATACGCCTAATACTCTAACATAGTTACATAAAGCCATAAAAAAATCCTTATTACGGTTACTGGAGTCCAAATGATTAACGAATCCAGCCATATCTAAGAGCGAACATCATCAATGCAGGTGCCAAAACAACCCCGATGATGAGTGCAAAAATAATCATACCACCCATCAAAACCCCTAAATGATACGCAACAAATGCTTCTGTAGTCATCGCAGCATAAAAAGCAAAAAGCAAGACGATAGCTGTCATTATCATGGTTTTACCTGATAATTTAAATACCTCATCCATCGCCAGAGTTGTATCTTTGTTTTCTTTATAGTGGCGCTTAAGATTATACATAAAATTGATTGTATTAGCTAATGCTATGATTATAGCAACAAGTCCGATAAACAGTGAAGACCAATCTAGCGAAATGTCTGCAGCATACACAACAAGCAAGCCAAAAGAGGCAGTTGCCAAAAGAGGCAGTATCCCAAAAATTCCTAAACGAAAAGTACCCAATACAATCATCAACATGAGTGTCAAGACTGCAAACATTCTAAGATAGCCTTCAAACAATTCATCCATCTGATATGAAAAAGATGTGACAGAGAGTGGCAACATACCTGTTAGGCTAATTGTATCTTGCGGAAATGTTTTACGGGCTTGTTCTTCAATGTACTTTAATGCCTGTGTTGCTTTCATTATATTTTTTGAGGGTAGCTTAATGGTCATGCGGGTTTGACTAAAACTAGAATCGACTACATCTTGAAGATTATCTGAGCCTGAATTTTCAAATAAAAAAAATGTTTGCGCAATCGCCTCGGCACTCTGTGGAATGGTGTAAAACTTCTCTTGGTTTTGATGTAGTGCTTTATTGGTCTCTTTGAGTATGTCGCAGAGACAAACCACTTTACCCACGCGTGTCACTTCATCAACATAGTTTTCAAAATCCATACTCAACAAATTGAGCTTTTCGAGCCTTGCAGGGTCATGCCATGCGTTCTCTTTTTTAGCATCAATGAACAGTTGAACATTCACTGAACCATTCAGTGCCGTATCGATAGCTTGGGCTGAAGGGTTTTGCTCTGATGAGATATACTCTGCAGGTTCTATTTTAAATGCGATAACGGCTAAGAGTATGGTCATGAAAATGCCAACAATGACAATACTTCGAAAATACCTCATTGGCACAATAGAGAGTTTGCACATCAGATTGGACAAAAGGCTTGTTTGTGTGGTTTTCTTAGGGCTTAGTACCACAAGACCAAGAAGTGCGGGTAGAAGAGTCAAGCTCAACACCATTGACACTAAGACTCCAAAGGCTGTATGTACACCCAGTTGAAAAACAGCTACGACATCGGAGTTAGCAAATACAAGCAAGGCGATAACAGCAAGCAAAGAAAATAACACGATGCTTACACCCGAATGCTTAAGCGTATCCCGTAATGCTTCTTTTGGGTCACCACCAGCATCCAATGTGTCAAAAAAAGTACCGAGCAGCTGGACAGTCATACTCATGCTTGCTGCGATAATACTATAGAGTAGTATCCACGATAAAGAAACAAATGAACCACTTGTACCAGTAGCTATGCCAAGACTTGCAAGAAGTGCGCACGACACAACAAGCATCGTAAAAGCTGCTGCGCTCCACCGTCTAAACATCATCCACAAAAGAAGTATGCTGATAATAAAAGTAGTAGCCATCATTTGTGGTAAATTTTCTTGAACAGGAAGTGCGATTGTCTGTTTAGTTAAGGCAGAATCAGCAATAGATATCTGTAATCCTTTTTGGGCATATCTTTTTGTAATTTGCTCTACAGTATCTATAAACTGGGTATTTTCGGTAGTCTTTGTATCATCTTTATGACTTAAAATATTTCTCTCAAGAATAATGGCGGTCATTTTGCCATCGGGGCTAATGAAGAGATTTTTATAAAAATGTGATGTCAAAATCTGCTTTTTAACCTTTTGGACTTCCTGTTCTGTTTTAGGAAAAGGTACAAGCAGATTATCGCTAAGAAGTTTTTCTCCTACACTTCTGGTGTATCTGACATTGTATAAAGAGTGTATTTTACACGAGCTAGAGAGATTACTTTCTAGCTCTTCGTGCATACTTTGCAGTAGTGTAAAAAAATCGAGCGTAAAAATCGCATCACTCTGAAGCCCCACAATAACGCTATCATCTGCTCCAAATGCTTGCGTTAAAGCATCCTGTTTTTCGGGTACGGTCTGCTCTGTTTTTAGTTGAGGTACATACAAAAAAGACAGAAACGACAACAGTAACATCGCTATAATCGTGCGCAAAGGATGGTTAAAACTATAATTCCCTATCTTTATTACTGCTATTTCGAGTCGTTGGTGCATGCTTTTTCCTGTATATTTTACACTAAAAGCATGATTTTAGCACAACTTCATTAACGCCCCACAAAACCCTTACTCAATCACTTTGTCATTCTCATAAAATTTTCTAAGCCATCTATCGGCTGGATTGATAAGTCTATACATAACAGGTACAACCAATAAGGTCAATAGCATGGAACTCAAAAGCCCCCCAATAACAGAGACTGCCATAGGTGAATTGGTCTCGCTTCCAAGCCCTGTAGAAAAGGCAAGAGGGAGCATCGCAAATATCATCGCAATAGTTGTCATCAAAATCGGTCTGAGTCTTTTCTCCCCTGCTTCGATGAGTGCTTCATCAACACTTTTGCCTTCACGCATCGCTGCATTGGCGAAATCGACTAACAATACGGCATTTTTACCCACCATTCCCATGAGTAGCATAAAGCCTATCATAACAAACAAACTAAACTGTTGTCCACTGATAAACAAAGCCCACATCACCCCGATAATACTCAAAGGCAGTGCCACCATGATGATGATAGGCTGTATCAAAGATTCGTACAAAATAGCTAAGATGATAAACATCAAGATAATAGAAAGTCCCAAGGCAGCCCCAAAAGCCTGACCTGTTTTGACCATCTCTTCTGCAAATCCTGTAAATCGGTAGGTCACACTCGGAGGCAAGAGTGTATCGATGGACTCTTTCGTGTAAGCGACCGAACTGCCCAAATCCAAACCAAATAAATCAGCAAAGACAATCACCTGTCTTTGTCTGTCAAAATGGTTAATCGTAGCCAGTGCTGCGCTGTTTGAAAACTCCACCAACCCATCTAAATAAACCAAATCACCCTTGTCTGTACGAAGCTGAATTTTCTTAATGTCTTCAACAGAAACCCTATGGGCATCATCAAAGCGCAGGGTGATATTGTACTGCTTTCCATTCTCTTCAAAATACGAAATCTCCAAATCGCTTGAAAATGCCGTGGCGATAGCAGAAGCGATAGCAGAAGCACTGATACCCAACTTGTTTGCATTGGCTCTGAGTATTTTTATATCAATTTGTGGTTTTCCATCATCAAGATTGGTGTCAACATCCACAAAACCTTTTTTCTTTTTTAAATGATCGGTTAGCTTTTGTGTTGCCACTTTTAGGTCTTCAAAAGAGTCAGACTTCAAGACTATCTGATAAGGAACAGATGCACCTGCGCCTTTGATGTTGGGTATCGCAGCAGCCGTGATGAACAATTCTTTCTTAAAAGGCTCCAGTTCATGTCTAAAGTTTTGAACAATTTGCTCTTGGTTGAGTGAACGCTCTTTCCTATCTGAGAGCTTAACATAAATAGTCGTTTTGTGTTTTTCTTTTGCTGCATTTGAGCCGATACTAAGCGTGGTATAAAGCACATCTTTATTTTTACGCACCACGGCTTCAACTGCTTTAGATTTTCTAGTCATCTCTTCGAGTGACACACTAGGGTCTGCTTTTATAAATATCTCAAATTCTCCTTTATCTTCTTTAGGAATAAAATCCAAACCGATTTTAGGAAAGAGGCTGAGTGAAGCAAAAAAACCCACGAGAACCATCACTAAGGTCATTTTTTTATACTTAAGTACCCACTTCAATGCGCGCTCATACACCTTCTCCATCCGCTTAAAGATAGGCTCGGTGATACTGTAAAATCTGCTCTCTTTCTTGTGTAACACTCTTGCGCTCAAACTAGGGATAAAACTCAGTGCCACAGAATAAGAGATGATAACCGCAAACCCAACCGTCATCGCAAAACTTTCAAAAAACTTACCTACGATACCACTCATAAATGACACAGGGATAAACACCGCCAAAAGCATCGCCGAAATCGCCAAAATGGTAAACGCCATCTCCTTAGTTCCAGACACGGCAGCTTCAAATTTACCCATGCCCATTTCCATCTTTTTATAGATGTTCTCTATGACGACAATCGCATCATCGATGATAATCCCTATGGCTAGCGTAAGCCCAATTAGTGTCATTTTATTGAGTTCAAACCCCATATAGTCCATCAACGCAAAAGTTCCAAAGATGGACGCAGGTATGGACAAGGCAGAGACCAGCGTGATGGTAAGATTTCGCAAAAATAGAAAAACGATGAGTGCTGCCAAAATCGAACCATAAATCAGATCAAACTTCACATGCTCCAAAGAAGAGACGATGAAAGGTGAAGTGTCATTTAGGCTTTTCACTTCATATTTATCACCAGCCAACTTCTCAAGTTCAGGCAGTACTTCTTTTACTTTTTCTACGATGTCAATTGTGTTTGTACCCGATATTTTTTGTATCTCAAGCATCACGCCTTCTACACCATTGTACGAAGCATAACTTTTGGCATCACTGAGCGTATCTTCAACTCTAGCAATATCTTTGAGTCTAATTTCATCTTTTATTTTGATGTCTCGCAATTCTTCTACACTCAAGGCATCTGACCTTATCTTGAGTGTAAACTCTTTAGTTGAAGAGATGAGTTTTCCTCCGCCGATTTTAACATTTTCATTGGCTACGATTTGGTTGAGTTCACTCACGCTAATGCCAAATTTATTGAGAAGATTAGGGTCTGGAAAAATTTTAATCTCTCTGTCTTTATACCCGATGACATTAATCGCGCCAACGCCATCAATTTTTTGTAGTTTTGGCTTGGCTTTTTCATCAGCAAAAAGCATAAGACTCTGAAGCGTGTCATTTTTCGCTGTTAAAAATACATTGATAACCGAAGCAGAACCTATATCGAGTTTGCTAACCAAAGGTGTTTTGACATCTTTTGAGAGCACAACAGCTGAGACTTTGTCCCGCACATCGTTTGTCGCTTCATCAATATCTCTTTCGAGAAAAAATTTCACAATGATGACACTCACGCCCTCTGAACTGGTTGAAGTAATCGAATCGACCCCGCCTATGCGCGAAACAGCTTCTTCAATCTTATCGGTCACTTCTGATTCTACTGTTGAAGCCTCTGCACCTGGATAGACTGTCTGCACTGTAACGATAGGGAAATCGACATTTGGAAAAAGTGCTGAAGGCATCGCCTTGAAACTCATCAAGCCAAAGATGACCAAAGTCACCACATACATCAATGTTGTAATGGGTCTATTTATTGCTAACTTATACATCTAAACCTACTTCATTTGTGTTAAAATCTTGCCGTCACCAAAAAGTCCAACAGGTAAATCTTTAGCCTGTACTTCAGCTTGCATCTTTCTATTCTGAGCATCTGCATACGGATAAACCTTAACGATTTTACCTTCATACTCTCTACTATCGCCATCAAGCTTGTAGTTAAAAGTGTCACCTGCTTTAATTTCTTTCCAGTATTTTTGGTCAAAAGAGAGTATGAGTTTTCGCGCATGAAGACTTTGGATTTTTAGTACCGTTCTAAGTAGTGCACCACTTACCGTGTCCCCTTTTTCCAACTCTTTCCAAAAAATGATACCCTCAAACGGTGCTTTTAACACAGTCTTATCAAACAATGCTTGTTGCAAAATCACTTGATTTTTTGCATTTTCATATTTGCTCGCATACACATCTAAGGTTGCAGCATCGATAAGATGTTTGACTTTGAGCTGGCGATCATACTCTTTTTTGGCATACTTCAGCACAGTACGGGCACTCTGTAAACTAGCATTGATGTCATCACTCTCCAAAGTAGCCAACACCTCATCTTCTTTGACGACACTTCCGATGTCACCGTTAACACTAGCAACGATACCGCTAGCATTAAACGCCAACTGTGCACTCTTTTGCGCTGCTACGCTAAAAGTGGCATACACCTCGCCTGCTTGTAAACCTAACATTAAACCTACTACACCCCAAACTATCTTTTTCATCGTATAAACTCCTTCGGACTTTTGCCTGCATAATAATAATAAATCGATTTGTTAATCTCATAAGTGAAAAGCGTCTCTTTGTATCGTGCTTGCGCCAGTGTTTTTTGCGCCAAAGCATCCAAGTAAGCAATATTATCCGCCAATCCCGCCTCGTACTTCTCTTTAAGTACGCCATAAGTGCTACTCGCTGCTTGAAGCTCACTTCGGGCACTTTTAAGTTGTGTGCGTGTTGTTTGAAGCGTTTTTTGCGCCAAAGAATAATTCATCTTTTGTTCTTTTTTCGCATACTCTATCTCCGATAAAAGTGCGAGCTTCTGATAGCGTACTGCCTCACTCTCTCTGGAAGTTTTCCCCCCATCAAACAGTCTCATATTGACAGAGAGTGTCAGTTTATTTTGATGATCTAATAGTAATCCTTCACTACTGAGTCCTGGCACACTCACCGTATCATAAAACTTTGACTGATGATAGGAGTCTGAAAGATTCACTTGTGGTCTTGTCGCAGATTTAATAGCGTTTGATGCTTCACCTACCGCGTTTGCTTTAGCCTCAAGCACCCTAATCGCCTCCAAAGTCTCTGATTTAAGCTGCTTGGGTTCTGCTAAAGTGTTTTGCTTCACACCATCCACAGGCAAACCTGTCAAAAGCTTGAGGTTTTGTTGTCCTTTCTCAAGTAGGAGTTTTGTATTTGCGATGTTAAATTCATTGGCATCATACACCGCTTGAAACTTATAAGCCTCATCTTGTGTAGAGAGTCCTGCGATTTGAAACTTGCTTACACGATTTATCTGTGCTTTGAGTTCACTTCCGCGCTCTTGTAGTGCTACAAGGATAGCTTTTTGTGTCTGCAATGTGTAATAATGGCGGATAATTTCAAGAGCAACACTCTTCTCAAAAGCACTTTTTTCAAACAGTGCTGCCGTGTACTCATACTGCTTTTCACCCAAAAGCGCACTTTTTCTGCCCCCGTCATAAAGACTGAGATTTGCTACAGCAGAACCCGTCACTGTTCTACCTGGTGTTACGATGTTGGTAGGAGAAGCTTGTGTTCCATCTACACCTGCATCCACCGTTGGCCAGTAGGCACTTTGTGCTGCACTCACACCCTCTTTGGCGGATTTGACTGTCAATGCCTTTGCCTCGATGCGATCATTTTTGCTGTTGGCATTTTCTATCAGGGTTTTTAGCCCATAACTCTGCGAAAATGCCAATACGGGCACTAACACACCCCATAGTATCCTCATTTGCTCTCCTTTTTGATTGATTGTTTTTCATTCATTGTCATGATGCTGTTCAGAAATAGATTGATTTCATGTTGAACATGAAAGCCCTCTAAGCGCGAATCGACTACTAGCCCTGTTGCGAACACCGCGAAAGAGTTTGCGCACAGTGCCTCAGGCGAGATTATCTGTCCTAAAGTTTTTGCTTCGTGCAAAACAGTATCTAAAATAGCCATAAACCTCTGCCTGCATTGTAGGGAAAATGCCAACATCTCCTTAGACTCACCCATCAAAGAGATAGCAAGAAACTCTTTATAGACCTTGAGATGTTTGTGTGCATCACCCTCTTCAAAAAGCATATTTAAAAAATGGAAGAGCTTTTGTCGTGCTGAGTCTGAACCAGCCACGCGCTCCAAAAGTTTTTTCTCATGGTCGGCTATGAATGTTGTGATGATTTCAAAAACAATATCTTCTTTGTTTTCAAAATACTCATAAATCGTTCCCTTTCCCACCCCTGCTGTTTGGGCAATATGAGAAATAGTAAGCGAATTGATGCCATACTCAAGCAACAACTCCCTACAAGCAAGTGCAATATGTCTTCTTTTTTCTTCTTTGTTTACGATGATTGCCACTGTAGTCCTTTTTTTGACTGACCGTCGGTCAATAATTGGATTATAGTCAATACTTCTTTAATAATTACTAAAGAAGTAAGTTTAAAAAATTAAAAGCCTGTCATCCTTTGTGCAATCTGTGCTTCAAGCTTAGAGAAAGCGACATTCATTGATTCGATGATGCTTGTTGCATCATCTGCTGTAGAAACTTTTGTGCTAAAAAGCTCGGCGTGTTGTTTTTTTGTCTGAAGATTTTCAATCTCCCAATTCGCATCAAGATAAACCGTACCTTCTTGTGCGATGAAGCGCGTGACTTGCACCTTCAGCTTCAAGACGGGTTGTCTCTGCGTATCCCACGGGTAGGCATAGACTTGCGGTTGGTGAAAAGTTTTTTGCAGATGCCCTATGAGCCTGTTCGTTAAACCCATACCCATGTCTTCAGCCCACACTGCGCTGGAGATGAAGTGGATTTGAGAGTTTGATTGTGCAACTGCAAGCAGTCGTTTATCGAAGTAATGGGGCACACTCACCTGTTGCACACCAATGCTTTTGCCTAAAGCCGTGTAAGTTGCTACTGGCTCTTTAGGTGTAGACAACAGATAATAACGATTCGCACCACAGCCTGTCAAAACAATAGAAATCACCGTGAATATGATTGTTTTTATAAATCCTGCTTTCATTACTGGTCTCCAAAAATAAGTGCATTGGGTTTGCGGTTAAGCACATCTAAAAACTGTTGCATCGACTTCGAGGTTTCAGTAACCACCTTCAGTGTCTGCGCTATCTGGCTTGCCAAAAGTGACTGGTCATCGTAGCCTTTGATGGTTTTTTGTGCGGTAGCTAAAGTTTTAGTCAGTTCCTTGAGAGTTCTGTTCAGTTCATCTGGCATGGCTTGAAATGACTGCTTATTGGTAAGTGCATTGACATCTTTCACTGACTTACCCAAGTCATCCAGCAGTCCGTCTGAGTTCTCTACCACCTTAGTAAGTGACGCTAACAATCGTTCAAGCGGAAGGCCATTGAGCTTTTGAAGTAAATGCGCTACTTCTTCTGTCATGCCTGATGTATCACTCTTCACGCAGGGTAAAAGCGCATATTTTTTTCCTTGAACCAGTGTCTGCTTTGTCACATTTTCTTCAAAGCCCAAATCCACAAAAAGTGCACCCGTCAATGGATCGGATGGTTTTATTTTGGCGCGTAACCCCTCTTCGACCATCTGCCTAAAATCCCTATAGGCTTTTACCGCACTCTCTTCTTTTTGGGCAAAGGCAGAGGTGTCGATTTCGACTACCGCGCTTGCTTGCATCGCTCGTGTCTTTTTTTGGTAACCTACGGTAATATCTTTCACTTTTCCTACTTCATAGCCACTAAACTGCACCATTGCACCTACTCTAAGTGCTGAGAGTGACTCTTGTGTCATGATTTCAAAAGACTTCACAAACGCGCCGCCTCTGCCTATCTTTGTTCCTTCTGCGGCATTGGAGTTTTTGTATAAATGAAACACATGATCATCTGAGACAAGGTCATCTGGGTCTTCATGTGTTGAAGAAAACTCTATGCCTCCTTGCACTAAGCCAGATAATGGGGCAACATTAAAGTCAAGTCTCCCATTTTCGTACTGCAAATCAACCGTACTTCTTATCCAAAATTTTGAATCTTCATGAACATAAGGCACAAACTGTTGGCGCAGCAAAACAATAAAATCAATATTTTGACCATCAAGTGAGATATTGATATATTCTACTTGTCCCACTGCTATATTTTTAAAATGTACAGGTGTACCTTTGGTGATATTAAACCTTGAAGGAGCGGTCAACTTATAATAAACACCCTCTTTATTTTCATGAAAAGCGTCTTTGAGTCCATAAAAACTCTTTTTGGCGTGTCCTTCTTCTTGCGAATACATATTGATATAAGTTCCAGAAAGCAAAGTATCTAACCCCGATACACCCCCGATACCTACCTCGGGCTTAACAATCCAAAACTTTGCTTTTTCATTGAGGTAAGGTTTAGCCGCTTTGTCCATGCGCGCGATGACGACTACACCCTCAGCATTTTTTTGCAATTCAATCTTCTGCACAACACCGATGGGAACATCTCTAAATTTAATTTGACTTTGACCTGCATTGAGTCCTTCGTTTTTGGGGAATACGATGCGTATCTCTTCACCACGCTGAGAGAAGTACTGAAACGCCAACCAGCCTGCAACAAACAAAGCAACAAAAGGCACAATCCATATCGAAGTCAGTAAATTAAAGCGTGAAGACTCTTCTATCAGTGGGGCGTGTTCTCTCATTATCTGTTTTCCTTAATAAGTCGTTGATCAAAGGCATGGGCGGACAAAAGCGTAAAAAATACTGAAAGCGCAAATGCCGTTGCAGCCGTTCCTGCAACAATTTGTATGTTAGCAAGATGAATCAACGCTACTAAAATAGCAACAACAAATACATCAATCATCGACCATGGCCCGACAAACTCTGTGAGGTGGTAAAGCTTAAATTTACTCATTTTTTTATCTTTTCCTAGCGGGTATTTTACACTAATTAGGAGATAAATCATAATCAGAAATTTGGACACGGGAATGATAATAGACGCAGCAAAAATCACCAAGGCAATCGGGTAAGAACCATGTTCCCACAAATACACCACACCACCAAAAATCGTACTACTTTCGTTTTGTCCAAACTGTTTTGTGGTCAGCATCGGATACATATTGGCAGGGATATACGCAATGATGGCAGTGATGAGGTACGCCCAACTTTTCTCAGTCTGAAAGGTTCGGTGGATATAAATCCCACTGCCACAACGCCTGCATCTGTTTTTTTTGCTTTTATCAATATTGACAGCTTCACAGACGGGACAAGAGATAAGATTTTCTTTATTTATGCCCATCTAAACCTCTTTTTATTCCAAATATCTCTTGTTTGAGCGTCCACACTTCACTTAGACGAATCATTTTATTGAGATACAAATCAATCAACACAAAACACAAGAGAGTCAAAAAAGAAGCCCCTATATGTATCTCGGCAAAACCGATGAGTTTAACGAGGGCAATCAAGATACTGATAAGAAAAATATCGCCCATGCTCCAAGGCTTAAGATGCGCAAGCAGTATGAGTAGCGAGGCAATAATCTTTTCGTTTCTTTTCAGTTTTAAGAGCAAAAACAACACAATGTTTGCCATAAAAATCATCAGAGGAAAAACGAAAATCAGTAGCGCACACATCAACCCTACAACATAAAAACCATTCTCAAAGAGTGTTAAAAAAGTGCTAGGAAGAGTTATGAATTGCTCAATTCCCAATATTTCAACGCTAACAAGCGGAAACATGTTGGCAAGTAAAAAAAAGATGACACCCGTCACACTTAAAGCCAAACCATGATCGGCTAGCTTACTGTCAACACGATAAAGCGTTGCCTTACAGAATGAACAGCGTGCTTTTTGACCATCATGCAGCAAACATTTTTGATGTAGTGTATGACATTTAGGGCAAAATATATACGCATCCAAGAGGTCTTCATTTTTCATTTCCATGGTTACGATTATACCCAATTCTCTTATTATCAAAACTAGTGTATGATTATCATAATGTTACCAGCAAGGAAAACCATGAGACTTTTGTGTATCGGAGAGCCTTTGGAGTATGAAGGACTCACCATCAGCTACGCAAGAGTAGAAGAACTCTCGGGCTATCCAGATCTTGAAGTGTTTGATTATCTCATCGTCTCGGAGGGAGATGGTACACTTAGGCGCGTCATCAAAGCACTGCAACACAAAAAGCTCAAAGCAAAATATATACTTAACCCCTCTGGTTCGTTTAATGTCATCTCCAAACTACACAAAACCCCCAAAGCCATGAAGATACTTGATGATTTGGCGTCAGGTAAGGAGGTTAGGACTCAAACACAGACTTATCACACTCTCAATACCGAAGTCTTTTTATTTTCTGCTGGAAACATGAGCGACTTACAGCATATTTTTATTGCCGAAACACTACGATTTGGTTTGCTTAAAGATGGTATGAGCAAATACATGCTCTCCATCCTTTTTTTACTCCCTCTTCACCTTCTTGTGATGCCCTTGATGCTTTTAAGTTCTAAACACTTTTTCATCTTTACACCCCTATCATACTTGGCTAAGTGGGGACATTCTTATGGTTTTATGAAAGAGGCAAGTATGAAGCTTAGCAGTAGCTACAATCATATCGAACTCGATGGTGACATCGTAACGATACAAGAGCAAACACTTCATTTAAGCCTTGGTGGGCATATTGAGATTGTGACACAGTAAACGCTGTTGGGGTGTCATGAAGAAAAATCTTCAAAACACCATTGAAAGTCCTGCAATAATTCTTTGGTCTATGTCGGCTTGTATGCCATTTTGATTTTCAGCCACGGGGATGCCAAACGATACAAATCCGCCTACATTACCTGAAGAGACTTTAAGCCCTGGGGAGAAGTAGACCAAATTACCGCCAGAGTTTAGCTCTGCTGCACCTGCTATTTCATTTTTACTGCGTGCCTCACCGTTGAGTTCAAGAACCATATCCCATCCAAGAGCTGAACTGTCTGTATGTTTACAGTTGCATTCACTCCCAACAATACGGTATGTTGTGGCAAAGTTGTAGTTTAAAACATCGCCGATTCTTGTATTTTGAACGCCTTCAGTGGTTTTGGTGTACAAAACATTGCTGAACAATCCAAATTTGCCAATATTTTTACTTACAGCCACACCAAAAAGACCATCCGACGACCCACTGCTTGGTTGAAATTCTGCCTCAAATGCATTGCCGTCATTATCAAGCACATCAGACTCTCCTGTTGGTATTTTCAGACCAACATTCAGTGATACTTTTGTGCTAAGCTCGTTGTACACACGGTATTGACCCAAAATAAGAATATCCCCAAAACCAGATGAATTTCCATGTAAATGCGCTTCTGGTTCGCCGTCTTCTATTTCAGATTCCCTTATGCTTGTTCTGCTGATATAAGGAAGTCTTGCGCTCAGTGTAAAATTTTCACTCACACCATAAGCGATTGCAAGAGAACTACTTGAAATATCATTGACACTATGCACCCCTTCAAGACCATCGCGTGCGTATGCTTCAAGTTGCTCTGTGCTAAATGCGTCATTATTGATGAGCTCATTTTGGATTCCAACAGCAAATTTTCCCTCAGGTAGCGTATCTGCAGAGATAGTAACGATTGGGCCACCTGCACCATTTGTACCAAAAGCTGCAGTGGGATGGTCTGCTACTGCACCAGTAACCAACATACTGCTACAGAAACAAAATCCAAACAACAAACGATTGCCCATTAACTTAGAAACAAAAACCTCAGGAGATAACACGCTTTTAAACTTATCTCTTTTTTTCATACTTATCTCACTTTATAAATTATTTTTTATATTTATAAGCTAGAAGTGTTAAGTAAGTGTTAAATGGTGTACTAAAAATAACTTAAAATCGTCAATTTTTCTCTTGAGCTAAGCCCTCATAATATGCCACAACGCGCGCATCAACACGGATAACTCTTTGCAAGTACTGACTCAAATCACCTTTTGTAAATTCTAATTTGAGTCTTTTAGGGTCAATGGCACGCGAGATAGCCACATAAAACTGGCTGGGTGCAAAGATATTGTCAACATTACAGACAAGATTGTCTATGCTCATACCTTGGCTTTTGTGTATGGTGACTGCGTACGCCAGCTTGAGTGGAAACTGAGACAGTGTGGCAAGCGACATCGACTCCACTTTACCCTCTTCTTTTACGACCATGTCAAGCAAATCAAAGCCATGTCTTTCTACACGGACAAACTCATCTTCTTTTTGCACGATGAGATAATCCTCTTCTATCTTGTGCAGCACACCTCTTTCACCATTGACAAAACGACTCCATTTGTTTACGGTAAACAACACAGGCACACCCTCTTTCAGTGTCAACTGTTCAGATATGGGCAACATGGCTTTCCAACTGGTGAGTTTTTTTTCATGCACCACACCAAAGAGTTCAACATTGGCAAAGAGTATGGTCTCTTCGGTGTCAAGTTCATTGAGTTTCGCACGGTTAGTCTGCTCTACTTCTAGGTTTCGTCCGTACAAGTATGTCGGGTCTTTTTTCATCTCTTGGGTGTTGCAAAGCCTCATCATGTAGGTGATGACTTCCTCATCACACAGACCTTTGCGTACTTTTGAAAGGATGTGTGTAAACTCAGCATCTGCGGTGCGTTTCATCACTGTCAGCTCTATGACCATCAAATCAAATCGTTTCCATGCCATGCTCTCAAAGGCGTAGAGTTTTTCGCCAAAGACATCACTACCTGTTTGCTTTTGCACGGGAGGCAACTGAAAAAAGTCCCCCACCAAAAGTAGTTTTCCCAGATACCCATAGTGACCCAGCCTGTACGCTATCATCTCCATCAGATCCGTACTGACCATGGAAATCTCATCGATGACTATCAAATCTGTAACTTTGAGTATCTTTTTTAAATCCGCCAAACGGTTTTTGGCGTACTTGTCACCTTGACTCAGCTCTTCAAAATTATTGGCGATGCCAAAAGAAAAAAAGCTATGCACCGTAAACCCGCCTATGTTTACAGCAGAAACCCCCGTCGAACCTAAAGCGACCACCTGTTTCCCTCGCTGGCGATAGTCTGCAATGACCTCGTTAGTGATGTAGCTTTTTCCTACACCAGCACCACCCGTTAAAAAAACATTAGAATGTTTAAGTGCCTCAAGCACTTCTATTTTATCGCTCAAAAATTTGCCTTATATATTTGATAATTTTTTTAATATTTCCAAAGTTAAATCTTTTGAACTGTAAACACCTTTTATTGTTTGTAAATAGTCAAATGATTGATAAATTTCATCGGCTACAAATAAAAATACATTGTGCTTTCGTATCGCTTTTACTTTTTCTTCGGTTAAATCAATACCCAATGTTATCTCTATCATCACATCTATGGTTGTCATCTGAGCTGTCTTAATAAATTGTTTATATCGCTCTCGTAATGTTCGTTTTGCCCCTATTCCATAGGTTCTTCCCTCTATTTCAAAGAAAAAGTCAAACTCAGTAGAACTGTCATTTTTATCGTGCGTTTTTGAAATAGTATTTTCATCAATGCCAATTGCGGTAAGAACCGATAAAATTCTATCTTCATAATTGGAACCGCTATCGCTAATAATAGATTGGTTGATGCTTTCGCTAAACATGAGCATAAAAATTTGATTGGGTTCAACACCCACTTCTTTGAGCTTAATTGCCTCTTTCGACAACTGTTTTAAAAAATCGGTGGTATCACTGGAGATAAAGACCGTATCGTTATTTTCCAGTTTATCAAAAAAGATTAATGAAAGTAATGCACCACTCACCCGTGTGGAATAAGGGCTAAATAATGTGATTTTATCATACGCCAAAGAAAGTGGATTTAGCGTGGGAAGTAGAGAAGTGTCAAGCAAATCTCTAGTTTTTGCCTCTTGTAGCAAGAGAGGTTTTATAAAAATCAGTTTGAGACCAAAAATAAAAAGTTCGCTATCCAAATCTATTTCAAATAAGTCTAAAATATCACCCAAAAAGGCTTTCTTTTTTAGACCGCCCTTAGACACTCCGCATAAATTATCTAATTTGGCAAGCAATGCTTTTTTTAACAATAATCCTTTGTACAGAGAATAAATACTTATGATATTTTTTATATCTTTATCGCTTAGATTGGCTTTTAGAAGGTATTTAAGAATGAAATAAAACTTCAAATTTATATTAAATTTATTTTTATCTATTATTAATGCTTCAGCTTTCATCTAATCCCTTTTGGCTTATTACTTCATAGATATTTTTTGAAATTGATTCAATAACGGGCACAGACACACTATTGCCAAACTGCTTATAAGCTTGCACATCACTTACTTTTATCTTAAAACTATCAGGAAACCCTTGGAGTCTCCCCGCCTCCCTTGGAGCTAACTTTCTTGGATTTTTATTTTGCTGTTCAATCAAAATTTCTGAGCCATCTTTATAATATCTGGCGCTTATAGTACTTGTGTAACTAGATTCTCCGTTAAATATGGAGTATCCGAACCCATTTCCTTTTTCTTTGTGCTCTATTTTTCTTCGTTGATGTCCAGCCCAAAGTTTATCAGAAATAGTATATTTTGCATCAACTTTTTCTTCTAATATATCTTTTACTTTCACATTTTTATTCATAGGCTTTGGAAACTCAAATGTATCATCACTCTCCAAGAAAGCAATAATATAAATTCTTTCTCTGTTTTGAGGTACACCGTAATCTTTTGCATTTAAAACCTGATATTTCACAGAATAGCCCAACTCATTTAAAGTCTCTAAAATAACTTTAAAGGTTTGTCCTTTGTCATGTCCCACTAAACCTTTAACATTTTCTAAAAAAATTAACCTTGGTTTATGGTGAGCGGCGATACGCACAACATCAAAAAATAATGTTCCCCTCGTATCCTCAAAGCCCTTACGATGACCAGCCACACTAAATGCTTGGCACGGAAATCCTGCCAATATGATGTCGTGAGGTGGTATCTTTTTCTCATCTATCTGGGTGATGTCGCCGTAAGGCTCTTCGCCAAAATTGGCGTAGTATGTCTCTCTAGCATATTTATCTATCTCGGAAGCAAAAACAAACTCTATATTTTCGCCAAAAGCTTGTTCAAACCCTAATCGTATGCCACCTATACCAGCAAATAAATCTATTGCCTTCAGGCTATTTTCTTTTTTACTATCTATATTAAACAAGTTTTTTCCCATCGTGTATGTCATCGTATCACTCCATCTTTATTGAAGTAATACTATCCACATAATCATTTTCTCTCTAAAAATATGCCATTTTGTAATATTTTAAGAGAACATATTTTCTTCTTTTAGAATAGAATTATACAGTAGGTTCTTTATGGTGGCATTTAAATATTTCTTTGTGTTTGGACGACTGCCTCATATCCAAAGAAATATGAGACAAATAGAAAAAGAAGTGTTATAGACCTAGAAATTAACCATCAAACCAGCAAAAAGTGCATCCCCGCGCAAGCCTTCTATGCTTGAGGTTTCATACTCAGCAATCAATGCGTATGTCTCATCAATCGACCACTCGATACCAGCTCCAACGATAAATCCACTATCATCTTCATCAATGTTGAATATATCTACCGTTTCTGTCTCGTATTCATAACCGCCTTTGGCAAAAACCCCGAAAGACTCTGTCAACTCGTAAGTGTAAATCAAATCCAAAGAATGTGAATAATACTGAGCATCACCCTCTTCCTGTGTCGCTACTTCAGTGGCAGTGTTTTGTGCATAAGCAAAATCGTACTCTATAGTAAAACCACTTCCCAGCCTGTATCCAAAGTCGATACCAAAACCATAGCCATTGTCACCCTCTAAGGCATTGCCCTCATGTAACACCTTGTCACCTAAAACTGTCAATCCTTTAAAGACAACATAAAAATCACTCTTTTTTGTCTCTTCAGCTTCACAAGCCAAACCTTGCTCCAACACACTGCCATTGGGTGCAATATCGCCTCCTGCAAAAAGCCCATTTGTGAGTACATATGCCGACAAACCAGCAACCATTATCTTTTTCATACTTATTCCTCTTATATTAATTGCAATAAATCCAATGCATTTGAAACATGTAACTTATTTATAACAAATTATAATGTGCAAATACTTAAAGCAAAGGGTTTCGCGTTGTGCTATACATTTTTAGCTTAAGCTGATACTATACACTTATGATATTTGACCCAAATAAACCGATTCCTAGCCATTTTGGTGACAAACAAAAAATGCCGCTTCTTACAAAACGACATCGTTCCAACATGATGCTCAATCCACTCAATCTTACACACCTCAACCGCATCGACGAAAGTGATGCAGACATCATCACGCTCAATCTTGAAGATGCCATCGCACCCTCTCGTAAGAAAGAAGCCCTACATAACATCGCGCTTTTTCTCTCCCATCTCGAACAAGCACAAAGCACGATAGTCGTTCGTGTCAATCCGCTGAGTGAAGGTGGGGAAGAAGAGATTGCTTTTTTAAACGATTTTGCCTTTGATGCAGTTCGCATCGCCAAAATCAAAAACCAAACACAAGTCGCACAGGCACTCACACTGCTGGGTCCCGACAAAGAACTGCACATCTCACTTGAAACCAAAGAAGCGTTTAGAGACTTGCACACCTTTGGTATAGACAAGCGTCTTACGATGGCAAATTTGGGCATCTTGGATTTGCTGACTTCTTTGGGTTTGCCTCAGTCTTTGGTGCATCCTGACAATCCTACTATTGACTACATCCTCTCCAAGTTTTTAGTCGATGCCAAAACTGCAGGTATCCATCCTGTTTCTTTTATGTTTCAAGACTACCATAACATCGAAATGTATGCGTTATGGTGCAAGAAAGTAAAAAAGATGGGCTTTGAAAGTAAAGCCTGCATGGGGCCAAAACAAGTCACCATCGCCAATGCACTCTTTTCATTGGATGATGAGGCGCATCAAAGAGCCAAACACATTAAAAAAGTCTTTGAAGCGAACAGTGCTCTGGGCATTAACGGGTTTATGGATGAAAAGTATGGATTTATTGATGAGCCTATTTACCGCGACAGTCTATTGGTGTTGGGCTCTTTTTAAACTCGCGCGTTGAAGTATTTCTCTTCAAAATCAGCTTGAGCGAGTGCTTTTTCGAAGTAAAACCCTTGAAAAATATCACACTCATACCATGTCAATATGCGTAACTGTTCATCGTTTTCAACGCCTTCAGCTACGATACTTAAGCCAAAATTCTTTGCGATAGCGATAATCGTACTAATCATTTTTATGTCATTTTCGCTTTCACCGAGCCTTGAAATAAAGGATTTGTCTATCTTCACTTCTTTGATGGGCAATAGACTAAGATAGCTTAAAGATGAGTACCCCGTACCAAAGTCATCAATAGAAAATGAGATACCAAGTTCTATCAGTCTGTCCATCATGGCTATGACTTTAGCCATATCTTCAGCAAAAACATGTTCGGTAATCTCAAAGCAGATTTTAGGATGCTCACTCTTTTGTTGAAAGTGAGTCTCAAACAAATACTCTACCTCTTTAAAAAATTTATCTGAAAGTAGCTGTTTCATACTTATATTGATAGAGTAAGACTCTAACCGATACCCTTTTTCGCACCAGCTGTTTAAAGTGTCCAATGTCTGCTCCAATACATAACTGCCAAGTTCAAGAATCAAGCCCGTCTTCTCTGCTATGGGCACGAACTCTGCTGGACTGAGAACACCTAGCTCCTCGTCGTGCCAGCGTGCAAGTGCCTCACACCCTATAAGCTTCTCGTTTTTGTCAAACTGAGGTTGATAATGCACGATGAGCTTCTTTTCCTTAAGTGCCTGATAGAGTTTTTGCTCTATAGAAAGCTGCCTACTTACCTTCTCTTGAAAATCTTTGTTGAATACAACCACTCTGTCGCGCCCTTGTGCTTTGGCTTCATACATCGCTATATCCACTTCTTTAATAAAATTATTACCAAACGATGAGTGTGCATCCAGTTGATAGACTCCAATGCTAGCAGAGATGTGCAGACGATGACGATCCACGCGATAAGGCTCTCGAATCACATCCATTAGATTTTTTGTAAACACTTCTTGATACATTACATCTACACCCTCTCTGGCTGATGCTTTACCGACAATCATAAACTCATCACCGCCTAAGCGTATGGTGACATGTGTCCCCTTTGTAAACTGCTTAATGCGTTTTGCCACCTCTTTAAGTAGTTTATCTCCTACATCATGCCCCAAAGAGTCATTAATAGTCTTAAAGTGGTCTAAATCAATTAAGAAAATAGTAGCGACCCTATTGCCTGCCTGCAATCTTTCATTTAAGGCTTCCATATATTCTAGAAAATACCGTCTATTAAAAAGTCCTGTTAGTGCATCGTGTTGGGCATGGTAATAATTTTTTTGAATCAGCCTGTAAGTATTATGGGCTCCATAAAGCAATACCAGTAAAAGTATAAACGAGAAAACAGCCAAAATATAACCATACCATGTACCAAGCAAAAGAAAATATACAACCAAAGGGAGCATCAACAGCAGCAAAATAGGGAAAAAGAGTTTTTTATCTGACACAAGTAGTGCTGAAGCAACAACAGAAGCACCCACTTGAGTAAAAACGGCGATATAGTGCATATTGGATGATTGACACCCTGCGGTAAAAAGTAAAAAAACAATGAGCCAAGCAAAAAAGCTCATGTACATAAATATTTTAAGTTTATTGTACCATGCTTTCAACTCCCCTTTACTCATCTTGTGTAGAGAAAAATCTCTATAAACAGACCAACCAAATAGTGAGACGAGTAAAAGAGAGCTGTACCACAATGAAGCGACAAAAAACAAATCAAAAAACAATCCCAAGCCAACATAGACCAAACCAGGAATGAGACTCAGCCCAATCATTATAAGTATTTGTTTTTGCATAAAAACATAATATTTTTGTTGTTCCACCCTCTGCCTTAGTAACGCTATTTATTTTTCAAAAATGATAAGATCGTAAAAACTTTTTGTCACCAACGCTTTACTTGAATGCACAGAACCGTTACGATTTGTCTTACTAAGCTCTTCGCGCAATTGATTGATTTCATCCTGCATCTGGTCAATCTGCTCTTTGAGTTGCAAGACAATATCAACACCTGCAAGATTGACACCCATCTGACGGGTTAGCCGTAAAATGAGCTTCATTCGTTCAATGTCACGCTGTGAATAAAGACGCATCTTCCCCTGCGTACGAGATGGCTCAACCAGTCCTTCTCGTTCATATTGCCTAAGAGTCTGCGGATGTATCTCAAGCATCGTAGCTACTACAGAGATAAGATAGACGGGTTCATCATAACTATGCATGTGCATTCCTTTAGAGTTTTGCTTCCATCATGGTTTTTAGCTCACTATCTAAACTCTCTACATCGGGTAAAACAACATTGGCTACCAAAAATAAATCACCCCTAAGTGCGGTTTTTCTGTCACTAACCCCTTGTCCTTTAAGTCTAAATTTCTGACCATTTTTGGTATTGTGAGGCACTTTAAGTGAGACTTCTTTCTCTGGCGTATCTATCATAATCTTACCACCAAACAAAGCTTCTTTTAAAGGCACATCAAAAGTCTTATAAAGGTTGTCTCCTTTTCTTTCATACTCGCTTGAGTCCGCAACCTCTACTTGCAAGAGCAAATCACCAACATGCCCCTGATACTGCTTGCCTTTACCCCGCACACGCATCGTCTCACCACTTTTGATACCTGCAGGAATCTTTATCTCAAAACTCTGCCCCCCTGCTGAGACGCTCTGCTTGCCTCCTATGATAGAGACCATAAACGCAACAGTGATACGGGCTTGTATGTCCAAATCAGGCAGACCAAAGCCCCCGAAACCGCCCCTTGCACCACCAAAACCACCACCGCCACCGAACATTTGTCTGAGTATCTCATCGAGGTCAACACCACCGCCTTGCCCCCGTGCAAAATCATGAAAATTCTGTCCACCAAACATCTGGTCACCGTACTGATCGTATTGTACTTTTTTTTCTTTGTCTGAAAGCACTTCGTAGGCCGCGTTTATCTCTTTAAACTTTTCTACTGCACTTTCTTCTTTGTTGATGTCAGGATGGTATTTTCGTGCCAGTTTTCTATACGATTTTTTGATTTCATCTGCACTTGCATTTTCACTTACACCCAGTGTTTCATATAAACTTTTTGCCATACTAATCCTAAACTAACGCTATTTCTTTTTAAAAAGTATATCAAAAAAGTTTAGTCAATGTCAATCAAGTTTGCTTGAGGTACAATCACTTTTTATGCCTTATTGCTTATCTACTTTTTCTTTTTCTTAGTGTAAAAAATGTCTTACAGTCGTAAAGTAGAGTGAGATACCATGCTCATTGGCGGCTTCGATGACTTCATCATCTCTGATGCTTCCACCAGGCTCGATGATGGCTTTTACACCTGCAGCAGCTGCCGCATCGATGCTGTCACGGAAAGGGAAAAATGCTTCAGATGCCATCGCAGCACCCGTGACATCGATGTTCATCTCTTTGGCTTTTTTGAGTGCACATTGTGCTGCGTCCACACGGCTGGTCATCCCCATACCCACGGCAACCATCGCAGAGTCTTTCACATACACCACACAGTTTGACTTCGTAAGCCCTGCCACTTTCCATGCGATTTCCAAATCTTTCATCTCTTGCTCTGAAGCTGTAAGTGTGGACTGTTTTTTGGCATTATGTACTTCATTATCACAGATACAGTCCGCGTTTTGGTACACAAAACCACCATCTACATGTTTGAAGTCATGGCTATCTTTTGCCATCACTAGTTTTTTTCCACCTTGCGCAAAAAGTTTGATACGCTTTTTACTCTCGAATACTTCTAAGGCTTCAGGCTCAAAGTCTGCCGCCATTACCACTTCTAGAAAAATCTCATTCATCTTTAGAGCAAGCTCTTTTGTTACCACACCATTAACAGCCACTACACCACCAAATGCTGACACAGGGTCACACTTAAGGGCTTCAGTATAAGAAGCCAGTAAAGACTCTTTGATGGCAAAACCGCAAGGGTTACCATGTTTGACGATACATACGGCATTTTCATCACTAAAACTAGAGGCAATCTTCAGTGCGCCGTTTACATCGTTGATGTTGTTAAAACTTGCTTCACCTTTGAGCTGTTTAAAGTGGTTTGTGAAATGCTTGTCGAACTCATAGAGTGCGCCTTTTTGGTGTGGGTTCTCTCCATAACGCGTCTGAAACGATTTTTTACCCGTGATGAACTGATACTCCCCAAATCCTTCGTTAAAACGACCGTTCATATAGTTGGCGATTCTAGCATCATAAGCGGCTGTGTGCTCAAATGCTTTTATCATCAACCCTCTTCTAAACGCCAAAGTATTGGCATTGCTTTGCAGTGCTTCAAGTACGCTCTCATAATCACCCACATCGGTTACAATCAATACATCATTGAAATTCTTAGCCGCACTTCGCACCATTGTAGGTCCGCCGATGTCGATATTTTCGATGATTTCATCAAAGTCTTCGGTTCGCTCAATGGTTGCTTTAAACGGATAAAGATTGACACATACAAGGTCGATGCCTTCTACGCCAAGCTCTTTGGCCTGCGCCACATGGGCCGCGTCACCTCTTTTGTGCAAGATACCGCCATGCACATAAGGATTTAAAGTCTTCACACGCCCTTCAAAACACTCTGGAAATTTGGTCACCTCATCAATCTCAATGACATTTACACCTGCAGCTGACAAAGTCTTATAGGTTCCACCCGTAGAGATGATCTCCCAGCCCAGCTTTTCTAACCCAGAAGCAAACGCCACAATCCCCGCTTTGTCACTCACACTCAATAATGCTCTCATCCTGCTAAACCCTTTAAATTGTATCGATACTTAAAGCCCAAAGTATAGCCAAAAGTGGCTAAAAAGGAGAAAAAGTCTCCTTCTTAGCGCGCCTTACGCAAGGCGTTTTCTTACTTCTTTGACTGCTGTCACCATGTTGATGAGGCTGGGTTTCACCTCTTCCCATTTTCGTGTCTTTAGCCCACAATCAGGGTTGATCCAGAGTTGTTTCGCGGGTAATACTTCCAACAAAAGCTCTATCTGTTTCACCATCTCTTCTACACTAGGGATACGCGGAGAGTGAATGTCGTAAATCCCAGGGCCTACTTCTTGTTTGTATCCTGTTTCTTTGAAGATTTTGAGAAGTGTATTGCCAGAACGCGCCGTCTCGATGGAAATCACATCGGCATCCATCGCTTCGATGGTATGAATAATGTCATTGAACTGCGAGTAACACATGTGGGTATGGATTTGCGTCTCTTGATGTGCTGTACTGACGCAGAGTTTAAAGTTATCTACCGCCCACTTTTCATACAACGCGATGTTTTCTTTTCGCAGTGGATAGCCCTCTTTAAATGCCGCTTCATCCACTTGAATCATTTTGATGCCTGCTTTTTGCAAGTCATCCACCTCATCGCTCAAGGCTATAGCGATTTGTTCTGCCACTTCATCTCTTGGTTTATCATCGCGCACAAATGACCAGTTGAGGATAGTCACAGGGCCTGTGAGCATCCCTTTCATGATTTTTTTCGTCTTGCTTTGTGCATAACAAGTCCACTCTACCGTCATTGCTTCAGGACGGCTGATGTCACCATAGATAAACGGCGGTTTTACACAACGACTTCCGTAACTCTGCACCCATCCATTTTGGCTAAATCCATACCCTTTGAGCTGTTCACCAAAGTACTCCACCATGTCGTTTCGCTCAGGTTCACCATGTACGAGTATCTCCAGCCCCACTTCTTCCTGAAATGCCACACATTCATCAATGTATGCTTTAATCTCGCGCTCATAGGCTTCTTGTGAAATCGCAGCTTTTTTATAGTCTGCTCTTATTTTTCTAAGTTCAGGCGTTTGCGGAAAAGAGCCGATGGTGGTGGTCGCCAAATCATCATAGGCTAAGTGTGCTTTTTGTATCTCTATGCGTTCTTTGTAATCACCTTCTCTTTGATACTTGCTGATTTGTTTCACTCTCTCTTGCACAAGGCTGTCATGGATGCGTGTAGAGTTTTTTCTTGACTCATTGGCAGCTTTATTGGCAGTAAAGAGTGCTACCTCTTTTTGGTTCAGTGTCTCTTTTTCTTCAAAAAAGAGTTTGCCTAAAAGTGAAAGTTCTTCTAGTTTTTCCACCGCATACGAGAGCCAATTTTTGATTTCGGCATCCATGTTTTCTTCATATTTGAGTGAAAATGGCGTATGAAGTAAGGAGCAAGATGTACTGACTATCAGTTTTTCTTTAGGTACAGCATGCGCGACAGTCTCTAAAAGTTCAAGCGTTTTCTCCATATCGTTTTTCCAGATATTACGCCCATCTACAATGCCAGCGATGAGTTTTTTGTCACTTTTAGCTACCAGTTCTAAGCTTTCTAGGTTTTTTACACCATGCACAAAGTCAAGCCCTATTGCCCACACAGGGGTATGTACCAGTATCTTCGTTGCTTCGTTGGAGTGCTCAAAATAAGTTTGAACCACAATTTTAAGCGTATCAGAAACCTTTGCCAAGACATCATAACACGGTTTAAGCAGACTCAGCACTTTTGGCTCCAAATCTTTTACCAAAATCGGCTCATCTATCTGAACTACAATTTCCTCATCTAAAGAAGCAATCTCTTTTAGCAGTGCTTCATACACCGGAAGTATTTTTCCAAATAACTCGTAAGTATCGCCCCCATCAATGCGTTTTGAAAGCCCCAAAAAAGTAAGAGGACCGATGAGATTGATTTTGGTTTGGATGCCCAAAGCTTTAGCTTCTTTGTATTCGTTTATCACTTTTGTGGCATCGAGCACATAGACATCTTGTAGACTGAGTTCAGGAACGATGTAATGATAGTTGGTGTTAAACCACTTGGTCATCTCCATCGCCACCGCTTCTTTGTTCCCTCTTGCCATAGCAAAATAGCGTGTCTCACCACTGAGTGAAGCAAACCTTGCAGGGATTGCCCCCACTATCACAGCCATATCCAGCATGCTGTCATACAAGGAAAAGTCATTGGTAGAAATATGACTGATACCTGCATTTTTTTGATACTCCCAGTGTCTCTTTTTAAGCACCGAAGCAACCTTTTGCACTTCTTCAAATGCTGTGTTTTGAGCCCAATATGACTCCAATGCAACTTTTAACTCTCTTTGTTCTCCGATACGCGGAAATCCTACTGCATAACTTTTTGACATGCGTCATCCTTTTTATTGATACAAATCTGATTGATAGTGCTTGTGAATATTTGATTAAAAAGAGAGTAAAAAAGGAGGATGTACACCACTTCGTCTAAAAGCAAAATAAGTACAATAATAAGGGCAGCGAGGAATATAGTGGTTGAGTAGGAGGATTAATCGTGTTGTTCGTTTGAAAAAACAGTTACAATGGCAAGGTTTAGCACTTTGAACTGCCACACACTCAAGCAACAGTTCGGGCGGGTCTTGTTCATCTGATGTAAAATCAAGCGTTGAAAAAAATGAGCAAAGTGCGCGTGATACGGTGTTTTGGTTTTCCAATTTATGCGCAACACTGTGTGCCGTCATGGATGCAAAACTAAAGTAGTTTTTACCAAACCCTCTAAGTATCTTCACGCTGATTTCCTTTTATAGGTCTTGTTCTATGGTCTTGGCAAAAGTAGTAAAATACAACTCTTTGACTCTCTCAAGAGGAAGTGCTACATCATTGATACTCACCCTGTCTCCACCCACTGCACCGATGACACAAATCTCTAGCCCCAACTCTTTTGCCATAGCAACAACTGCTACCATGTTCGTATGACTGACTTCGAGCACTGCGCGGCTTTGAGACTCATCAAAGATGTCTCTACTTGCTTCAAGCTCTACCAAAGCAGTCACACCCATGCTAGAGACAGCTGACATCTTAGAGAGTGCGATGGCGATGCCACCGATATTGACATCTTTTGCAGCATTTAGAAAACCTTGCTTATTTGCTTCTATAACCAGTTCCCACAATGCAAGTTCAGTACTGTAATCAAGTGAAGGCACTGTTCCAGTGGTTTCACCATGCAGTGCTTTGATGTACAACGAAGCACCAAACTCACCTTTAGTCTCACCCACAAGAAGCACAAGGCTTCCTTCTTTCTGAAACGCTGAAGGCAATATCTTGTTTTCATCTTCATTGAGTCCCACCATGGCGATGGCAGGGGTTGGAAATACTGAGACGCCATTGGTTTCGTTATACAAAGAGACATTTCCTGAGACAACAGGCGTATTGAGTGCCAAACACGCTTCTTTGATGCCTTCACATGATTCGGCAAACTGCCACATCACTTCAGGATTTTCAGGGTTACCAAAGTTAAGACAGTCTGTGATAGAAAGTGGTCTAGCACCAGACATCGCAACATTTCGTCCCGACTCCACCACGGCAAGCGCAGCACCTTTTCTAGGGTCTGCGTAGCAGTAGCGTGGGTTACAATCTGAACTCATCGCCAAGGCTTTACCGTTTTCTTTGATACGAATACATGAGGCATCAAGGCTACCAGGCCCCTTGGTGGTGTTGGTTTGTACCATGGAGTCATATTGATTGTACACCCATGCTTTATCTGAGACTTCTATGTGTGAAAGCAGTGTCTCATAGGCCTCTTGATTGTCTACCGTTTTGTAGTCTGAGAGTGTTTTTGCATTGACCGCGTCAAGATACTGAGGTCTTGCTGTGGGTCTGTCCAACATCGGGGCTTCTTCACTCACGGGTGCTATGGGCATATCAGCACATTTTTCACCATGCCACATCAACTCCATACGCGCGGTATCGGTTACTTCCCCGATGACCGCCACATCAAGTTCCCATTTCTCAAAGATGTCGATAATCGCCTGCTCACACCCCTGTTTTGCACAGATAAGCATACGCTCCTGAGACTCTGAAAGCATAAAATCATACGGCATCATCCCCTCTTCACGCGCTGGTACTTTGTCAAGATGCATGATAAGTCCCGCACCCGTTTTACCTGCCATCTCAAAAGCAGAAGAAGTAAGCCCTGCTGCTCCCATATCTTGGATACCCACAATGAGGTCGGCTTTAAACAACTCCAAACACGCTTCAAGTAAAAGTTTTTCCGTAAACGGGTCACCCACTTGCACCGTAGGACGAAGTGACTTAGACTCTTCTGTGAAAGAGTCTGAACTCATGACCGCACCACCTAAACCGTCACGCCCTGTTTTAGAACCGACATACATCACAGGATTGCCGATGCCTGAGGCTACACCCAAAAAGATTTCATCAGATTTGACCAGTCCCAAAGCAAAAGCATTGACCAAAATGTTGCCATTGTACGACTCATCAAAGCTCACTTCACCCCCAATGGTCGGCACCCCCATACAGTTACCATAAGAGCCGATGCCATCGACTACTCCACGCACAAGGTGTCTTTGGTAGCGCGCGATGTCAGAGTTGCCGTTTACCGTACCAAAACGCAAGGCATTCATGTTAGCTACAGGTCTGGCACCCATAGTGAAAATGTCACGGAGTATGCCTCCTACGCCCGTTGCAGCACCTTGAAAAGGCTCGATGTAAGAGGGGTGGTTATGACTCTCCATCTTAAACACCGCCGCCATACCGTTACCGATGTCAATCACACCCGCATTTTCTCCTGGCCCTTGGATGACCCATGGGGCTTTTGTCGGGAAACCATTGAGGTATTTTTTACTTGACTTGTACGAGCAGTGTTCAGACCACATCGCAGAAAAGATACCGATTTCAACGATATTGGGGTGACGACCCTCTAATATGCGAACAATCTCTTCGTATTCTGGCTTACTAAGCTTGTGTGATTTCAATACATCATCTAAGTTTTCAATCGGTGCAGACATAAAATGTGTCCTTTTATGGAGGTAAAATAAGGTCTTTATTTTACTCAAAAAGTGCTAAATAAGTGATAAGAGCATCATCTTTTGCTACAATCATGCCAACAAACCACACACCCAAAAGGCAGTTTCTATGGACAAAATACTACAAATGCTACTCCTGCAACAACAGCTCAATGACGCCACCAATGGTCTAGGCTGGGAAAAAGGTATGACCAAAAATGGCAAACGCATTGATTGGAAGCGTGCGACTTATTTGGAATGTGCAGAGCTTATAGAGTCTTATCC
>DYTF01000170.1 GCA_020726105.1 Sulfurovum sp.
GGGAGCTGATGTTGATACAGACACATGGAGAGGAATTCAAGACAATTTAACTTCAACTAGTACAACAGATTCTTTAAGTGCAAAACAAGGTAAAGTACTTAAAGATGCAGTTGATGGAAAAGCACCAACCAATTCTCCGGTGTTTACAGGTAATGGAATAACTATACCAGTTCTAGCTTCAAACCCAAGTGGAGCAGTACCTGGTCAAATATATTATAATAGTACAGATAAAGCTGTTAAGAATTATGATGGAACAGCATGGACTTTAATGACCAATAAATTCGGTGCTACAGGTGGTACTGTAACCGAAGTAAATGGTTACAGATATCATACATTTACTTCTTCTGGAACATTTACTGCTTTGAGTTCTGGAACAGTTGAGTATTTAATTGTTGCTGGCGGTGGTGGTGGAGGATCAGGAAATTGTTCTGATAGTGGAGGCGCTGATGCCGCAGGTGGAGGCGGTGGTGGTGGTTTTCTTAGTGGAAATTTATCTATAAGTTCTCAATCTTTTTCTGTTATTATAGGTGCAGGTGGTGCTAGTGTAATTGGTTGTAATCTCAATGGAACATCTGGAACAAATTCTTCTGTAGCAGGTTTAGTAGCTTTTGGTGGTGGATATGGAGCACTACCAAATAATCATGGTGGTGCAGGTGGATCAGGTGGTGGTGCCGGTGGTGGTGGTGCCGATTGTTTAGGTGGTTCTGGAACTGTAGGGCAAGGGCTAAGAGGTGGAAATAATGGGCCCGGTAGTCCATACAGTGGTTCTGGCGGTGGTGGTGCCGGCAGTGGTGGTGAAGATTATGATAAAAGTTCTAGTGGAAGTAGTGGTGGTGTTGGAAAGTTGTGGTTAAACGAGAATTATTATGCCGGCGGCGGTGGAGGCGGTGGTGCATATAATGCTATTGGTGGTGTAGGTGGTGCTGGTGGCGGTGGTGATGGTGGATCATACCCTGCAAGCGGTCTAAACGGAACTATGAGTTCAGGAAGTGGTGGTGGTGGGACATCATCATATTCAAATTTACCTGGTTCAGGTGGTTCAGGTATCGTCATCATCAGATATCCTCTATAAACTATAACAAAAGGAAAATAAACATGGCACATTATGCTAAAATACAAAACAATATAGTAACTCAAGTTATAGTTGCTGAACAAGAATTCTTCAATACATTTGTAGATACATCACCTGGTGAATGGATTCAAACAAGTTATAACACACATGGAGGAGTACATACCTTAGATGGTACTCCTTTAAGAAAGAATTTTGCTGGAATAGGTTTTACTTATGATAAAACACTTGATGCATTTATACCTCCCAAACCATTTCCATCATGGATTCTAAATGAAGAAACTTGTTTATGGAATGCTCCAGTTGAATATCCTCTAGATGATAAAATGTATAAATGGGATGAAGAAACAGTTAATTGGATAGAAATTGAAACTCTAAAACCGGAATAAGTTAAATTTTAAAAATTTTTATCAGCTTCTCTTATATAAATAATAATAT
>DYTF01000171.1 GCA_020726105.1 Sulfurovum sp.
TTTAAGGAGTTAATATGTTCTGCTTTACAAGTAGTAATTTTAATAGATACTTTTACGAGTATCAAACATCAGTAGATGGCAAGATAGTCATCACTTCAATCTTCGATAGACAACATCACGCTTTAGTAAATCCACCATTGTCACTTAAAAAAGAAATCATCGCATTTCTTCAATCGATAAGAGGCTAATCATGTCAAAATGTTCTTTTTGTGGAGATAAGAGAGCTGTAACGCTCTCAACACAAGCTCTGAATGAGCTTGATGTAACGGTGGAAGTTAAGCTGTGTCATAGATGTATCAATAGATACAACAAGGACAGTAAAAGTAAGTTTTATGTAAATAAGGCTCATAAGAAAGTAGAGGTAAGATGATGAATAGTTGGGGTATTGAGGTTTTTAGAAACATTTATGAACGGATAAGTGCTGATATGGATAAAATGGACAGTGAGTGCTTGACTGCTTCTATTAATTTGAATGAAGAACATGAATTTGTGGTGTTCTATGTTACATTTGTTGATGGTGAGAGAAGTGCTAATAGTATGATAATCTTTTCCAATGTGGATGGGCTTTATGAACTGCTCAAAAAAGAGTTTCAAGCTTCACTTGTTCTTGCAAATCCAAGATTGGCTATGGGTTTACTTTTGGGTGATATCACTTTTGACAGACAAAGCAAATTTAAAAAACAAAAAAGAGCTAGAAAAGGAGTTAGAAGATGAGTGATACTAAAGCTTTAATGAGTTATGAGTTTGGAGACTCAAGTGTGAGAGTGGAGATGATAGATGGTGAGCCTTGGTTTGTGGCTAGGGATGTGTGTAGTGTATTAGGAATTGAAAATGTAGGCAATGCAGTTTCAAAACTTGATGATGATGAAAAAGGTGTCAGAAAAGTTGACACCCTTGGTGGAAGTCAGAATATGACTATCATAAATGAAAGTGGACTTTATCATCTAATTTTTCGCTCTAATAAACCTGAAGCGAAAGTTTTTAAAAGATGGGTGATTAAAGAGGTTTTACCATCTATACGAAAAACTGGTGGATATGGAAAAGTTGAAGTGAGATGAAAACACAAAATTGTACAAATGAAAAGGGTACGGAAAGTTTACGCACCCTTGGTGGGAATCAAAATATGACTATTATAAAATTTAAAAAACAAAAAAGAGCTAGAAAAGGAGTTAGAAGATGAGTGATACTAAAGCTTTAATGAGTTATGAGTTTGGAGACTCAAGTGTGAGAGTGGAGATGATAGATGGTGAGCCTTGGTTTGTGGCTAGGGATGTGTGTAGTGTATTAGGAATTGAAAATGTAGGCAATGCAGTTTCAAAACTTGATGATGATGAAAAAGGTGTCAGAAAAGTTGACACCCTTGGTGGAAATCAAAATATGACTATCATAAATGAATCTGGACTTTATAGCTTGATACTTAGAAGCAATAAACCTGAAGCGAAAGTTTTTAAGAGATGGGTGACTAAAGAGGTTTTACCATCTATACGAAAAACTGGTGGATAT
>DYTF01000172.1 GCA_020726105.1 Sulfurovum sp.
TGATAAGAGAGTTGTATTCTGATTTTAAGATAATTGAGACAAAAGAGATTAACTACCTTTTGGGGCAAAATTCAAGCGGTAAAAAGAAGAGCGTGAGAGAGATTTTTATCATGAATTATTAGAATATTTTGCTAAAAACTTGCTTTTTATAACGATTTTCGGTATAATTATACTTAGTAAGAGGTTGTGACTCTTACTAAAATCTTATGAAAGGAATGGTATGAAAAAGATACTTATCGTCTTAGATATTATTTTGGTTATCCTGCAGATAATTCAAATATTAATAGAGTTGTTATAACTCCAACCGCCCGAAAGGGTGGTCTATCTAAGACTTAAAGTATTATACCAAAAAGAAATGGATATTTTGGCAAATGTTGTGGATGTTTTACAAACAATCATAATAACTATATTGATTTTTAAGGTGCAAAAAGATGGCAAAACAGATTGATATAGCAAGGATTGTTGGAATCCCTATTAGTACGCTTATTGATTGGAAAAAGGCAAAAGACTACAGAAAATTGCTCTATTTTTCTCTTCTATCGATGACGCTGGACGAGCTTAAAGAGTTTGTGAAAAACGGCAATAACTTACTGTTGAAAAAACAGAAGGGTATATAGTCAAAAGGAGAGGGGTAACCTCTCCACTTTAGTTTTCAAACTCTATGGTAACCACATATCCGTTATTGTGGGTAATATCATGAGTAACACTTTTCACATTATAAACACCATCATCTTCAAGCGTACCGATTAGATTAATCTTCCCTCCAGCAGGAATATATTCTCCCATTTTTGATAAAGTCCCCTCTTTCAAGCTTCTTTTTGCTCTATTAAGAACTGCTTTTGCTTTTAGCTTTGCATCAGTACTGTTTTTATATTTGCCTTTGATAGTGTGCATGGCATCACCTTTTTTACCTACTAAAACGCTCATTTGTTTATTGTGCTTAGTGTCTCTCCAAACTGCAGTAACCCCATCATATCGCTTTCGGTTAACATAGGTTATCTCCCACGAGGCACAATCATTTACATAGATAGATATAGCTTCTTTTTTACTTTCTCTATCCAAAAATAGCACCATATCATTTTTCACAGAAAAAACTGCATCATAGCTTTTAGCAAGACGAGATAGAAAGTGCAATAAACTCTCTTTTTGTCGCAATAATCTATCTATCATCACATCTGCAAAGTCAGCCTTAACGCTATAATTTGCTTCAGTGGCGGAAGTTTCGACTATCTCTTTTAGTGTCTTGTTTATAAAAGTCTTGCTTTTTGTTGTTTTTAGATTTCCATTAAAATTGGTAGCTGTTGCCGTGATGGTCAATTCATTTTCACTATTTACTGTGGTCTGTTGCACGACAAAAGCCCCATGGTAAAGGGAATTGAGCCACACTTTTATCTTATCTTCATATTTTGGTCGCACAATCTGATTGTAAACTCTTAGTGTTAGCTCATCGCTCTCTTTGCCATCTTTATCGACAATCTGAAACTCTTCAAGATGGTTC
>DYTF01000173.1 GCA_020726105.1 Sulfurovum sp.
ATGTCCGTTGTGTACGCTAGAGCCAGACAGTACTTACCTCCTGCGCATGCAGGAGGACTTTACTCTTCGATGTAGTTTTTAAGCTTGCGTCCCACTTTAGGGTGTTTGAGTTTTTTGATGGCAGATGACTCTATCTGCCTGACTCTTTCACGGGTGACATTGAGTTCTTTTCCTATCTCTTCGAGTGTTCTATCGCTCTCATCTTCAAGCAGACCAAAACGCATACGAATGACCGCTTTTTCTCTCTCGTTGAGTTGGTCGAGTACCTCGTCGATTTGGTTGTTGAGGTCATCTTTGAGTACCACATCAGTTGGGCTGAGTGTGGTTTTGTCTTCGATGAAGTCACCAAATCTACCATCATCTTCATCCCCTACAGGTGTCTCAAGGGAGACCGGCTCTTTGGTGATTTTGATGACATTTTTGACTTTATCGACAGAGAGTCCAACTTCTTCGGCGATGGTTTCAAGATCAGGTTCTTTGCCTGTTTCCTGAAGGTGCTTTCTGATGATCTTATTGATACGGTTGATGGTTTCTATCATGTGAATAGGGATACGGATGGTTCTAGCCTGATCGGCAATGGCTCTGGAGATAGCTTGGCGTATCCACCATGTAGCATAAGTTGAAAACTTGTACCCTTTTTCATACTCAAACTTATCGACCGCTTTCATGAGACCGATGTTACCTTCTTGGATGAGGTCAAGAAATGGAAGTCCTCTGTTGGTGTAGCGTTTAGCAATGGAGACGACCAATCTAAGGTTGGACTTTGCCATACGCGTTTTAGCCACCTCGCTTTTGGCTTTACCACGGCGAATCTGTCCAAGCACTTCATGGAGTTTTTCTTCAGAGAGATCAAAGCTGCCTTTACTGGCTTCTCTGGTCTCAAACAGTTTTTTGATTTCTACATAGGTACTCACCATCGTCGTCTCAGGCACGATATCGATGATGTCATCTTTATCCATATTGATGATATTTGCTAGCAGCTTAGTATGGTTTTCTTGAAGTGTTTCATTAAAAAGTGGCAGTTTGTATTCTAGGCGTTTGAGTTCTCTATCAAAACTGTCGTCACTCGTGAGCGCTGTTTCCATCGCTTTTACCAGTTCATTGATGAGTTTAGATGTAGGCCCAAGGTCAAGTAGTGCCGTTTTAAGCTGTTCTTTTTTAAAAGCAATCTTAAGCCTTTCAAAAAGGATGACAGTCTCATCGTTTTCATTTTGCACAAGTAAGTCCAAGTCATCTCGTGCTTTCATCCACTCTTTTTTGGCTTTTTCTAGCTGCTTAAAGCTTTCAATAACCTGCTTGACTCTTTTGTCATCTTTGGGAGGTGCTGCTTCTTCTGAAGTTTCGTCTACTTCTTCTTCGTCTACTTCCTCTTCTTCTTTTTCACTTTTTTCATCTTCAAAACTTTTAAAAAGTTCTTTCACTCTTCTTTCGCGGTTAAGTAAAGGCTCTTTATAGTTGATGATGTAGCCTATAAGGTAAGGCAC
>DYTF01000174.1 GCA_020726105.1 Sulfurovum sp.
AAATTTATTATATTTACATTAACTTTATAGATATACTCATAAAAATGGTAAGGAAATTTTATGAGTATATTAGAAAAAGCATTTAACCAACATAATCAGAAACAGAACAAAATTGAAGCCATCAAAGCATTGAAAACACCCATGGAGGTTTACCATCAGCTTGATGACATGTGTAATAGAGGATTAGAAAATCTTGAAGAGGTTGATGCCTCTTTTTTCTTAAAATGTTTTGGTGCATTTTTGAAAAAAGATGGTCTGTTTATGTTGCGTGTTCGTATTCCTGCTGGACAACTCAGCAATGAACAAGCCCAAAAAGTAGGGGAGATTTCAAAGCTTTATGGTGAGGATTATATTGACATCACCACACGTCAGCAGATAGAGTTGCGTTATATAAAGTTAGAGCATTTAGCCACGGTATTAAAAGAGTTGGATTCGGTGGGCTTAAGTACCTTTCAAACAGGGGTGGATAACTTTAGAAACATTGTGACGAGTTCATTTGATGGATTGGGCGATAAAAGCATTATAGAGACCAAACCCCTTATCGATAAGATTCAAGCACTTTTTTTTAAAAAAGAGGAGTGGATATCAACGTTGCCAAGAAAGTTTAATACAGGAATTTTAGGAAATACATTTAACGATTGTAATATCTATGGACAAGATTGCTGTTTTGTCTTGGCAAAGAAAGAGGAAAGGTTGGGATTTAACCTTTACTTGGGTGGAAGAGTTGGGGTTCAAGCCAAAGATACAGGACTTTTTATTCAGGTGGATGAGGTGTTGCCGACATTTGAGGCGATTGTGAATCTTTTTAAACAGTATGGATTTAGAGACAACCGTAATAAAAACAGATTGCACTTTTTATTGGAAGCTGTGGGGATGGAAGCATTTGTAGAGGCAATTAGGGATTACTCTAAAATAGAATACATAAACTCTGGTGAGATTCTTGCCAATGAAGAGTTTATTTTAAATGAGCGTGGTATTTTTGAGTTGAATAAGGATTTAACAGCGGTACATTTAAGTGTTCCAAGTGGTATTTTTACAGGAACCAATCTGATAGAGGTATCAGAACTCTCAAAGAGTGTGGAAGGGATAATTCGTTTAAGTGTTGAGCAGAGTCTCTATATTGTGGTAAAAAAAGAGCAGATTGAGACCATTGAAAAGAGTATGCTTTTTGACATTTATAGCCGTTACCACAACACCTACTTTAATCATCAAATTGCCTATGCAGGAACAGCCACGTGTGTTTTTGGTGTGATTCCTAACAAATCAGATGCCATTGCAATGTCCAATTTTTTACAAAAAGAGGTACCGATAAAAGATGGAAAAGTGCGACTTTATTGGTCGGCGTGTCCAAAAGGGTGTGGTATTCATGGTGTGGCAGATATTGGTTTTGAAGGGTGTAAAACCAAAGATGAAGCAGGAAATAAGGTTGATGGTGTGCATATTTTTTTAGGAGGAAAAGCGACCTTAGAGGC
>DYTF01000012.1 GCA_020726105.1 Sulfurovum sp.
ACAACCCCGTATGTGAGTCGTCCGCTTCGTTGGTCGGCTTTGAGGATGATGGCTACACTCGTGCCTGCTTTGATGGAGCTTCTAGGTGGTATCATCTGCTTAGCAACTCATCCATATTTTCCCCACCGATGAGATATGCTTTGCCAAACCCTAGTGTAACCTCACCGTAAACAGGAACGAACTCAAAGAGTGCAAAATCGTGTGTGCCATCAAGCATATTGATCATATTTTCATCAAACTTTTCCCTAAAAGCATCCATGATATGAGCTTTTTCCTCTCCTGCGTATTTGCTACACTCACACTGCATCGTGACTCTTTTGCGTGCAAAGATATTTTCGCATGATGCTTCGTCTTCTATGAACAAAAGAGAGCTTTTGGGGTTTGATGTGAGGTTTTTACTGTGTGTGGCGATGGATGCTATGAAGATATAGACTTTATGCTCCATGTAAACGAAAGGTGCATACGAGCCAAATGGATAGCCGTTTGCAGAGAGTGAGCCTATGGTGACACTTTTGTGCTTGTTTATGAGTTCGCTTAGTTGCATGGTGCTGTCCTTTTTGGCATTGTACCATATTGGTTTTACGATGTTGGTTTATTGTTTTTCAACGAAAATCTGTATAATAAAACAAAAACAGGAACAAGTATGGCAAAAGAGCACTATTTTGATATTACAGCGAAGCTAGACATGATGGAGTTTAAAAATGCGTTGATTATGGCAGAAAAAGAGGTGGCGACTCGTTTTGACTTTAAGGGTTTGGTTGCTGAGTTTAAGCTCAATGAAGCGGGAAAAACGCTTAGCTTGAGTGCCTCAACAGACACGAAGATAGATGCACTCAAAGACATCCTCATCTCTAAGCTCATCAAACGGGGCATCGCAGGCAAGGCACTTGAAGAGGTGAAGACCGAAGGGATTAGCGGGGGAAATACCAAAGTGATTTACCGCATTGTAGATACCATAGACAAAGATGAAGCCAAACAGATAGTCAAAGCTATCAAAGAACTAAAGATAAAAGTGACACCATCCATACAGGGCGATGAAGTGCGTGTGAGTGCTAAGAGTATCGATGATTTGCAGGCAGTGATGGCTGAAGTGAAGACTTTGGATCTTAAAGCGCCGTTGGTGTTTGGGAATTTTAAATAAAAAAGAGTGCCTTGCGACAAGTTAAACTTGCCGTAAGTGAAGTATTAGCTACAGTGACCGCCGCCACAGCAACCACTGGCTGCAGGTTGGGGTGCTTTCATAGAGATACTGAAGTCATGACCATTTTCGCTGAGTTCAAAGCCATGTTTTCCACAAAATTTGGTGTTCATGTGGTTGAGCATCCCTTGTGCTTTCATCATTGCATCATCTTTGCTTTCAAAAGAGGTGTTGTTTTCTAGGTCACTTCTTTTGAAGCATCCGCATTCTTGAGCGATAGTTATTGTTGACATGGTAATCCTTTTGGTATAATTTCCCCGATACTAACCAAATACTATTAAAGAAACTTGAATTTAGCGGGAAATAGGATAAAATTACTCTTATTAGCGGAAAAGAGACCCACATGAACCAAAAAATAGATATGTATAATGCAACGCGAACTTCCTAAAATCTATGGTGACCAGAGTGAAACGCTTGCGACACATTTTTTGGAGCAGGATGGGTTCGTGATACTCGAGCGCAATTATTTTGCGCGCAAACTGGGTGAGATAGACATCATCGCATTACGGGATGATGTGCTTCATTTTATTGAAGTTAAAAGCAGTAAAACCGAGTTTGACCCAATATACAATCTGACACCTGCAAAATTACGCAAAGTCATCAACTCCGCACACTACTACATGAAAAGCAAAAAACTTGATATGGCATTTAGTATTGATGCCTTAATTATCCGCCATGATGAAGTTGAGTTTATACAAAATATCACACTTTAAATGTTATAATTTAGAATTATTATCACGATAAGGTTATGGCAATGGTACTCTCAGACAAACAGCTTCAACAATTTAGACAGGATGGTTTTATCCATATCAAACAGTGTGCGCCTGTTGAGCAATGTGACGCTATTTTGGATGTTGCCAAAGCCCATTTAAAACACAAAATAGAACCCATCGAGACAGAAATAGGCTACCATGAAGGCTCTAAAGCATTTCGCACAGACGAAAAAGACTACACAAGTCAGTCAAAGGAAGCCTTTGTTACAGTCCGTAGATTGCGTCAAGTCTATAGCAGGGACATACTTTTTAAAGCATGGATGGAGGATGTCACTATACGGCCCGTTTTACAACAAATACTGGGCGATACCGTTGTGCTTACCACGGCACACCATAACTCCATCATGACAAAAATGCCCCATCAAGGCACGGCAACTTCATGGCATCAAGACAGACGGTATTGGCGATACAGTGATGATAATCTGGTCAGTGTATGGTTGGCTTTGGATGCTGAGCATAGTCAAAACGGCGTATTGGAGTTTATCCCAGGAAGTCACAAGATGCAGCTTTCTGCGGAACAGTTTGATGACAAAGAGTATCTCAGAGAAGACTTGGAGCAAAACAAACCCCTGATTGCGCAAAAAGTATCGATAGATTTGGAAAAGGGGGATGTTGTTATTTTTCATGCGCTTTTACTGCACCGTGCCAACGAAAACAGTACGGATGAAGCCAAAATATCTTTTGTCTATACTGTAAAAGGTGCGTCTACTAAAGCCATAGTAGGCTCTCGTTCAGCAGAGTTTCCTGAGATTGTGCTAACTAAACTTTAATCAGACTCTTTTTGGCTTATATGTTTAGTATCGGGACAATCGGTGCAACATATAAAAAACACGCATGATAAAAATAGGTTTTATAAGAAATTAGGTTATACTTAGCCATTAAATACTAAAGGATTAAATATGGGAAAATATGTAGAGTTGACTAAAGAAAATTTTGATGCAACAGTTGCTGAGGGTGTCACAATGGTAGATTTTTGGGCTCCATGGTGTGGACCTTGTAGAATGATTGCCCCTGTAGTTGAAGAATTAGCTGAAGACTTTGAAGGAAAAGCGACTATCGGTAAGGTAAACACAGATGAGCAGCAAGAGCTCGCAGTTCAATACGGTATCAGATCAATTCCTGCGATTCTTTTCTTCAAAAATGGTGAAGTGGTTGACCAAATGATTGGCGCGGCTTCTAAAGACGCATTTGCAGACAAAATCAATAAATTACTTTAACGCTTCATAATAGAAGAGGTGAAAACTTCTTCTATTGCACCTCTTTTGCACTTGCATACATTACAATCTTATAAAATTTTTGACCAAGTATATTGAGTGTAAATGAAATTTATTTGTTTAAAGTTTTTATCTTTTTCAAAGGAATCACTATGATGCTTGATTGTGCAATTATTGGAGGTGGTCCTGCAGGGCTCACAGCAGGACTTTATGCCACGCGTGGTGGACTTAGAAATGTTACCCTTTTTGAGATGGGCTTACCTGGCGGACAGATAACGCAAAGTTCAGAGATAGAAAATTATCCTGGTTTTTTTGACCATACTAAAACGGGTATGGATTTTATGGATTTGTGGCAAAAACAGTGTTTTCATTTTGGGCTCAAACACGAGATGAAAAAAGTAGAAAAGGTGAGCAAAACAGGCGAGCATTTTACAGTGACGCTTGAGGGCGGTAGCACAGTAGAAGCGATGACTGTTATCGTATGTACAGGCTCTGTACCCAAAAGAGCAGGATTTAAAGGTGAAGATACCTATTTTGGCAAAGGCGTGAGCACTTGTGCTACCTGTGATGGATTTTTTTATAAAAATAAGCCCGTTACTGTACTCGGTGGTGGCGATACTGCGCTTGAAGAAGCGTATTATCTTTCAAATATTTGTTCAGAAGTGTATGTGGTGCACCGTAGTGATACCTTTAGGGCTGCTCCACCAACGCTTGAGCGTGCAAAGAGAAAAGAAAATATTCACTTGATTACCAATGCAGTCATCGAAGAAGCAATCGGTGATGCAAGAGGTTTGAGCGGTGTAAATGTCAAAAAAAGCGATGGCACCGTGGAGCGCATGGACAATACAGGACTGTTTGTATTTGTCGGACAGACTGTACGAAATGATGTGCTTAAAGACGAAAAAGGTACATTTATCTGTGAGACAAATGAGCGCGGACAGGTGATTGTCGATTTGTCTATGAGAACTTCTGTTTCTGGTTTGTTTGCCGCGGGTGACATACGCATAGAAGCACCCAAACAAGTGGTCTCAGCCGCAGGTGACGGTTCGATTGCAGCACTGCAAGTCATCTCGTATCTTCAAGAAAAAGCATAAGGATTCAGTAGTGGTAAAAGTAGGCATAGTAGGCAGTACAGGCAGAGTAGGTAATCTACTTATAGACAGTCTGTTGATAGATACAGACTTGACTTTGAGTACAGTGCATGTGTGGGGTGAACTCAAAAGAGCGTTGCCCGCAGGAGTACTGGTGACAAACAGTATGAAGGCGCTGCTTGAGAATTGTGATGTTGTCATTGATTTTTCTGCACCAGAAGCAACACAGGAACTGCTTGAGGCTGCACTGAAAAATCCAAAAGCACTGGTGATTGCCACAACGGGATTTACAGCACATCAGCAAAATCTTCTCAAAGAGGCTTCCCAGGAGATGCCGGTACTGTATGCTTCCAATATGTCTGCAGGCATTGCACTGCTTAAACAACTGGTTGAAAAAGTTGCTGCAACACTCAAAGATTTTGATATTGAGATTGTAGAGCAGCATCATAGACATAAAGTGGATGCACCATCAGGAACAGCACTAACATTAGGTGAGTTTGCCGCAAAAGGCAGAGGATTGGATTTGGATGTGGTGCGCGTGAGTGGCAGAGATGGGCAAATCGGTGCCAGAAGTAAAGATGAAATCGCTGTCATGGCACTTCGTGGGGGCGATATCGTCGGTCGCCATACGGTTGGGTTTTATAATGATGGAGAGTTTTTGGAGCTTAACCATACGGCTACAAGTAGAGAAACATTTTCAAAAGGTGCTATCAGAGCGGCAAAATGGCTTATAAATCAAGAGAGTGGTTTTTACTCTATCAATGACTGTTTAGGAATTTAATATGTGTGCAATAGTAGGTGTATTTGGTGTCAAAAAAGCGTCAACCGTGGCGTACTATTCGTTATTTTCGATGCAACATCGAGGACAAGAAGCTACGGGCATCTCAGTAGCCGATGGTGAGAAAATATCCATCTATAAAAAACGAGGTATGGTGGCTGATGTCTTTTCTCAAGATATACTGGATGACTTACAAGGTGAGTGCGCCGTGGGACACAACCGTTACTCTACGGCAGGTAGTGCCTCAGTAGGAGATTCACAACCTGTATTCGCAAAGTACAAACTGGGTGAAATTTCAGTTGTACATAATGGTAATCTTATCAATAAACATGAAGTACGGAATCAACTTATAGATACAGGGGCTATTTTTCAAACCGATATGGATACTGAAAATATTATCCATTTGATTGCAAAATCACAAAAAGACTCTTTGGTGGATAGGATAAAAGATATGCTGAGCAGAATAGAGGGGGCATATTGTTTGGCGATTCAAAGCCGTTCGAAAATGTTTGTGATTCGTGACCGTTTTGGTATACGCCCTTTGAGTTTGGGAAAGTTTAAAGATGGTGGCTACATCGTAGCGTCTGAGACCTGTGCTTTTGATTTGGTGGGCGCTGAGTTTATCCGCGATATTGCACCTGGGGAGATGCTGACTTTTGAAGAGGGAAAAGAGCCATTTTCTGAGCAAGTATTTGAAGTAGATTTTCATCCTTGTGCGTTTGAGTATATTTACTTTGCAAGACCAGATTCTATTATTGATGGTAAAAATGTTTATCAGATGCGTTTAGAGATGGGTAGACGATTGGCACAAGAGATGCCTGCAGAAGTTGATTTGGTTCTTCCTGTACCAGACTCTGGTGTGGCAGCAGCAAGAGGCTATGCGGAAGGGCTTGGTGTGCCCTTTGAGATGGGTATTGTTCGTAATCACTATGTGGGACGAACCTTTATAGAACCCACCCAAGAGATACGAGATCTTAAGGTGAAACTCAAGCTTTCACCCGTAAAGCACCTTATTGCAGGAAAACGCGTAGCAATCATCGATGATTCTTTGGTGCGTGGCACAACCTCTAAGCAAATAGTACGCATGTTGCTTGATGCAGGTGCAAAAGAAGTACATATGCGTATCGCTTCTCCTGAGATTAAGTTTCCATGTCGTTACGGTATTGATACCCCAACGCAAACAGAACTCATCTCTTCAAGCTATGGAGTAGACGAGATAGCCCATATGATTGGTGCAAGCTCTCTGGGCTTTCTTTCCATCGATGGTTTAAAAGCATCTTTAGGGAAAGAGAAAAATTACTCTTTGGTTAGTTTTGACGGAAATTATTTTGCAGGCGGGAGTGCAGAAAGTCCTGGATGCAGCGGTAGCTACTGAGACTTTGTAGAAAGGAAAAAAGAATTATTTTTTTCGATTTTCTTTTTCAGTAATGCCGCTTAACCCAAAGCGTCTGGCTAACTCTTGTTTGACCCTATCAGGCGATATTTCTCTAAGCCCTAAACCTACAAGGGCATGATAAAGCAAGTCAGCCGCTTCGTAAATCACCTGCTCATCGCTCTCTTCATTGATAGCAACACACATTTCATCTGCTTCTTCACGAATCTTACTTAAGAGTAGCTTTTTGTCATCTAGGAGCTTTTTTGTCCATGATTTTGCTTCAGGAGAGGCATTTTTACGATCCAAAATAGTATGGTAGAGTGTATCTGTCACGCTATAGATTGCATCTGTATCGACCTCTTTCTCTAGTATGATTTTGTCTTCTTTAACAGAAGTGAAAAAACAACTTTTTCTTCCAGTATGACAAGCGACACCCTTTTGATGTATCTTGAAAATAAGCGTATCTGCGTCACAGTCCAGGAGAATATCTTTGATTTCTTGTGTGTGATCTGAGCTTTCACCTTTTTTCCAAATCCGTTGCTTACTCCTACTAAAGTAGTGTGCAAAACCTGTTGACAGGGTAAGATTATAGGCTTCTTCATTGACATAGGCCAGCATGAGTATTTGGGAGTTCTCATAATCTTGGGCGATAGTAGGGATAAGCGGAGTCTTGTTCCAGTCTATGTGCATCTTAAAGTATCCCAAACTGTTTAATGAGTGCTCATGACGCGTTCTTGTTTCCCTTTGGCATCCACCCAAATATTGGGTACTGCACCGCCTGGTGTGAGAAATATTTGTGCATCTTTGTTGACTTGTAGTGCCTCATTAAACTTTGCTTGCGTTTTTATCTGCTCAAGCTCTAAAAGTTCAGCGGTGAGTGAGTGAGAAATAAGCGTATTTGCTTTTGCCTGTTCTTCTGCTTCAATGCGGATTTTATCTGCTTGCCCCTGCGCTTCGATACGATTTTTTTCTGCCTCACCACGGGCTACTTCAGCTCTAGTGAGTGCCTCTTCTTTGGCTCTTTCCTTTTGCTGTTCAGCGATGGTTACATCTTGTTTTGCGGCTTGCACTTCTTCTATTTTTTCTTTTATTTTAGGGGGTAAAACAATCGTTCTAAGTTCAACGGAAGAGAGTATAACAGGCTGGTTCTCAAGAGAGTCTATGCTTTGTCTTACTTTGGTTTGAATGGCTGAAGCAATTTCGTTTCTCATCTCTGGAAGCTGTTCGGCGGTGTATTGTCCTACAACATCACGCACCACCTCTCTTACTTTAGAGTTGATGATTTTTTCTTCCCAGCTTGAGCCCCATTTTTCTATTGTTCTTGGTGCACTTTCTGCTTTGAGGCTATATTGCACGGCGATGTCTATATTGACAGTCAAACCTCTTTTGTCAAGAACTTGAATGGCAGGATTTCGTTTAAGACCCCCCTCGAAACCATCATCAGATGAAAATTTACTGGCGTAATTGTCACCTATGGCACTTCTTTCGGTGTCAGAGTAGGTGATGAGTCTAATGCGGGTATTGACAGGAATAATTTTTTCAAGGACAGGGATAAAAAAATGAAGACCTGCATAGAGAGGAGTTTCATTAAACTTACCTGTTCGTACTTTGATACCTACTTCACCTGAGTTGATAATCGTAAATGGCTTAAACGCAATCACAGCAAAAATAACAGCACCAACAATGATAAGCCAAGACATGCCTTTTCCTGCCCCATTAAGAGGATTGTTCATACTAAAATTACCCCCTTGATTCGTGTCGCTAGAGTTTCCTGAAGTCGCATTTGGTTTTTTCTTTTTGAAATAGTCATTCATATCTGCTGGCATGGGTTTATCCTTAGTTGATGTAAGTTAAATGGTGGATATAAGCTGGATTTTTGCCTGCAACGACATCAAAGTATGCACTTTGCAATCGTTCAGTCATTTGACCTCTTTCTCCAGCACCAATGATGCGTGCATCTATCTCGCGAATAGGTGTGACCTCTGCTGCAGTACCAGTAAGAAATGCTTCGTCGGCAATATAGATTTCCTCCCGAGTTACACGGCGCCTAACAACCTCTATATCCATATCTCTAGCAAGGTCTATGATGGTTTGCTGGGTAATAGACTCAAGAGTGTTGTCACTTGGAGGAGAGATAAGCACACCGTCTCTCACCATAAAAAAAGCAGCACCTGATGCTTCAGCAATATAGCCTTGATCATCTCTAAGTAAGGCTTCATCATAGCCTGCTTCAACTGCCTCATATTTTGCCATTTGTGAGTTGAGATAGTTCGCTACGGCTTTTGCTTTACCCATGCCTGAAGTGTTTGGTGTTCTTGTGAATGACGATATTTTGAGTCTTATTCCTTTTCTTAACCCTTCTTCACCCAAATACGCACCCCATTCCCAAGACGAAATCGATACTTTGACTGGTGCGTCTTTATGGTAAAGTCCCATAACGCCATATCCCAAGTAGACAAGAGGTCTAATATATGCACCATTAAACAATTCATTCTCTTGCAACAGCTTCACTTGAGCGTCTTTGAGCTCTTCAAGTGTAAACGGTACATCCATCAGCGTCATTTTTGATGAGTTCAGCAGTCTTTTTGTGTGTTCATGCAATTTAAAGATAGCACATCTTCCATCGACTGTTTTGTATGCTTTTGTTCCTTCTATTGCACCATTACCGTAATGTAGTGTATGCGTAAGTACATGTACTGTCGCATCATCCCAAGGAGTAAGTTCTCCATCCATCCAAATATATTTTGCTTTATCCATTATTTAGGCTCCAAGACTTGCCTAGGGGGCAGTCAAAATTAGTGGATTTATTTTAGCCAAAATGATGTTAATACCTGATTATGAACTTTTAAATAGTGAAATAGATAGGGGAGCTACACATTGACTAAAAACTAATCATATTTTAGGTCATACTTGATTAATTAAAATGCTACGATAGGTCAGTAGAGTAAAAAATTAAAAAGGTAGAAGCGATGAAAGAGATTATTACTGTCTATGAAGACAATCAGGAAAATATCGAAAAGTTTGTCATTATGACTTTGAAGAATAACGGTTCATTACTAACCGAGGCATCCAAACATTTTAAAAAAGTTTTTAAAACCTTTCCCTCTTTGGAGCTTGCCTATACTGCTGATGAGGCGTTTAATCAATGTGGGGCTAATTTTTTTAGAAATAAAATCGAAGAGTCTGCCAAAGGGCAAAGCAGAGTCTATATGAGTACAAAAATGATACAAAAAGATGAGAATTTTTCGATAAGTACACCTTATATTAATTCTGCAACAGGACACACCTGTATTACTGTGATGAAAAAAGAGGATGATAAATATATTTTTTTGGATTTCAGGCTTTCTGTGTTGCTGGGAAGGCTAGGTCTGATTGAGCTAAATCCTACCTTCAATGAATATACAACATTTTTTTATAAAGCAGTAGGCTTTTCCTTGATGGGCTTTGCTTTTTTTGCTATCGTGTATGCTATATTTGGATACGTAACGAGTATATTGATAGAAAATAATTTTTCGCTTGATACCTTATTTAAGCCTATTGTAGCATTGACATTAGGGCTGGCTATTTTCGACCTCGCCAAGACAATATTAGAAAGAGAAGTATTTTTCAAAAACTACAGCAAGGTAAATGAAGATGCCAATGTACTTACTAAATTTTCAATTGCGATTATCATTGCACTTTCAATTGAGGCACTGATGGTAGTATTTAAAATCGCATTACATGACTATTCACAAATGATATATGCGTTGTATCTCATTATCGGTATCGCATCTATTATTATTTCTTTGGGAATCTATAGCTATCTATCCAAAAAAAGCCATTAGGTAAAGTAATATGATAGAGTCAGTTACTTATAAAATAACAAATAATCACAGACTCTTTTTATCTGTCTTGCTCTTGTAGTTTTTTGGGAAGATTCTACACAGCAAAAATAATGCATTTTGTAGATTATTCCATTTAATCTGAGATTAATTTAATGTGACTAAAGTGAGAGGTATAAGGATTTTAAGAAAAAGCCAATCAAGAGATAAAATGATGTTTTAACAATTGATAATACAATGTAGTATTATCGGTGTTTTAAGGGTTATTTTATATTGTTGTAGTGTTTAGTTAAAATCAGATGTAAATATGGTAAAAATATTATTACTATACTACACACTTATTGGGATTTAAAATATAATTATCTTCTTCATAATAAGATTTTAGATATATTTTAGATAGGATGCATTAGCTTAAGGCTGAAGTCAAATTCATTTTTGATAACAATTACTAAGGAGAATCAAATATGTCAAAGAAAATAACAGTTGGTCCTGTGGGGTATATGCCACAATCGGCACCATCTATGGGTGTTGAGCTTTCGCCTAAAGGACAGGCTTTATTGTATGGTAACATCGTAACAGAAGAAGAGGCAATGAGAGATGCCGCAAAAGCTTTGTTGACGATGGCTAACCCAACAATCTTCCCTGGACCGCAAGTTTTATGGGATTGGAAAGATGATGTAGCTGAAAAATCTGCAGCAATTTTAGATCTTGCAGCTGAGATTCCAAACTGCAGAATTATCCCTATGCCAGACTATAGACCTAAGTATCCAAAAATTGATGCAGAAGCAGAAATCAATCCTAACCACCCAAACTTGACAATTTTGCACAACAAGATTAAAGCAGCCATTTTTATCGGTGTGCACTGTCATTATGCTAACCTATCATTAAGAATGATTAGAGCTGGTACAGATTGTTACACAATAGCAATGTGTGCATTTATGGGTCACGAGGAAGCAATGGCTTCAATTAGAGATGTTCATGCTGAAGATGTTTTGAGATTCAAAGACATTCTTGTTCAAGTAAGAAATGAATTAGGTATTGAGTGGACAGCGAAAATGCCACCAGAAAACCCATCTTTGCCAAAAGAAGACTGGGGAACCCTTACGCCTGCTGATTATGGTGAGTACAGAAGTCTCCTCATGAGTAAAAAAGGTGAACACATCGCAGATGTTGAATAAGAGAAGGAGAGACAAATGAGTTTAAATAAAACATTAGTAGACATGGATTACCTCTTAAAAGAGGCTCCGAGAGAAAAACATTTTATTACTGGTGCTCAGGCAATGGCTGAAGCTGTTAAAAGAGCAAGTGTTGATATGGCTATTGCCTATCCTATTACGCCTCAATCTGAAGTAATGCACCTTGTAGGTGATATTTTTGCACAAGGTCACATTAAAGAGTACTATAGAGCTGAAGAAGAGCTTGGTACGATGTCAGCAATTGCTGGTGCGGCTAGAGCAGGCGTTCGTCTCTTTACTGCAACATCTGGACCAGGACTTTTGAGAGGACTTGAGGCAATTGTTTCATGGCCAGGACACAGAGTACCATGTGTATTGGGTGTTCTTACAAGAGTTGTTAATGCGCCACTTTCGATTCAGCCAGATAATATTGAGATGGCATACCTTCTTCATAGTGGTATCGTATTGTTACATGCAGAAAATCAGCAAGATACATTTGATATGACTTTGGCGGCATTTGCTATTACTGAAAAAGTAGATGTGTATATCCCTGTAGCAGTAGCAACAGAAGGGTTCTTTGTAACTCATGCTAAAGGTTATGTTGACATGACTTCTGAAGAGTTGGCATTTAACGAGCCAGATCCGTATGCAGCACCAGTACCTGCTATGGACAATGAAGTACCACCAGCAAGAATCCAAAGAGATGCACCAGTTCAAAAATCGAACTTCATGTCTTACTTGATTCACTCTGTATGGCAACAAGAGATTTGGGATTCAAACAAAAGAGCAATGAAATATATCTATCAATACCTTGGTGGACCAATTGAAGTACAAAACCCAGAAGCAGATGTGTTTGTTCTTGCATCAGGTTGTGCAGCAGCACAAGCAAGAGAAGCACATAGATATGCACAAGAAGAAGGATTGAGTGTTGGTTTTATTAAAGTAAAAGCGATTAGACCTTTCCCGAAAGAAGAGATTCGCACAGCATTGAAAAATGCAACAACGGTTATTATTCCTGAACACAACATTATTGGCTGGTTGGCAGCAGAAGTAAAAGCAGCCATTCCAAATAGTGGTATTGTTGTAGATGGTCCAAGAGTATATGGTGGTATGACATTACCTGTGGAATTGATCATGGAGCAAGTCTATATGGCTCTTGGTATGAAATCCGAAACACTACAAGCATAAGGGAGTTACAATGAGTTTAAGATATATGATTCCAGTGTCAAAATTTAAAAAATATTTACCAAAAGACTATGTCGAATTGGTAGATTACGGTCCATTTGGTAAAGACTACAGTGATGTAGGCGTAAAAAACATGGGTACCTATAAAGAGTTGGTTGAAGAGCACCCAATGTGTTCTGGATGCTGGATGGCATATTATATTAAAATAATTTTCGCCTCACTTCCAAACCCAGAAGACACCGTAACAATCGGAACAGCTGGTTGTGGAAGACTTGCAATTTCTCAAGCAGCAGTACCATTTATTTATGGTAACTATGGAGATCAAAATGCTATGGCATCGGGTATTACGCGCGCATTTAGACTAAGATTCCCAGATAGACATAAAGATGTTATTACTATCGCGGGAGATGGCGGTATGATGGATATCGGTTTTTCTATGACAATGCATGCATGGTTTAGACGCGAAAGATTTACAACTATCATGCTGGATAACGAAGTCTATGGTAACACAGGTGGTCAAGAGAGTGGTATGAGTATGGAAGGTGCTATTCTTAAAATGTCTCCAACTGGTAAAAAGTTTGGTAAAATGCCAGCAATGCAACTAGCAATTACGGCTGGATGTGTTTATGTTGTTAAAATGTCTCCAACGAACATTAACAAAGCCTCAAAAGCAATCAGAAGAGCAATTTTTGCTGCTAGAACACTTGGACCAACATTTATCCATGCATATACCTCTTGTAATATTGAATATTCAATACCAACCAATGATGTATTCAGAGACGCGAAAGAGATGGAAAAAGGTCGTTTTGCATTTGAAGAATATATGACGCCAGAAGCAAAAGAGCTCTTTGCTCAGATTGAATCTAAAAACAAAAGAGAGGTAAGCTGATATGGCAGTAGATAAAAAAAGATACAATATGCGTATATCTGGGCTTGGAGGGCAAGGTGTTGTAACCTCTGCTCACATTCTTGGATCAGCGATGGATAATGCTGGTAAATTTGCTTCTTTGGTACCATTTTTTGGTTCTGAAAAAAGAATGGCGCCTGTTGAAGCGTATGTAAGAGCATCTTCGGAGCCTATTTATGAAGTAGGTGAAGTTGTTTATCCAGATATTATTATGATTTATCACCCACAGGTAATTACCCATGGTAAATCTTATACGATGCCATTTTATACAGGCTTAAAGAAAAACAGTTTGATTATCATCAATACAGATGTTGATATTCTTGATCCAGATGATACAAAAGTATTGAATACTCTTGGAGCAAAAGTAGTTCAATTTAATGCTACAGAGTTGGCTATTAAAATTGCAGGTACTGAACTTGCAACCAATATGGCAATGATGGGTATGGTACTTGGAATCACGAAACTTGTAAGCAAAGAAAACATAGAAAAAGCCGTAAGAGAAAGATTTTTGGGTAATTCGTTTGTTGCTTCAGGCGGTACGGCTGCACTTGACTCTGCTATTGAGAAAAAGTTCAAAAAGAAAGAAGAATTGCTTCAAAAGAATATGGCGGTTATTAATGAGACTTTTATATTGGCAGACTCTATTGATTTAAACACAGATAAACTCATCATAAAACTAAACGCATAAAAAAGGAAAAATAATGTATTATGTAGCAAAAGTAAATTCAGAAATGTGTTCAACACACAAATGTAATATGTGTACACTTTACTGTCCAGAAGCAAACACTTTGATGTATGACAAAGAACCAAAACATGGTAACTCAAATGGTACATCTTGGGTTGATGAAGACAGATGTAAAGGATGCGCAATTTGTGTATATGTTTGTTCAGACTTACTCGAGAGAAATTGTATTGAAATGGTAATGGTTACAACAGAAGAAGCGTAAATCATGAAGGAGGGAAGATATATTCCTTCCGACAGCGCGATTTAGACATCTTTTTGTTTATGACAAAAAGATAAGGTATTAAGCCTTGTAAACAAGATTTACTCCCATATCTATAAAAGATCCAAAAAGTAAACACTCTACATATGGCACAAAGACTACACAAATTAAAATTAAGGAGAGACTATGGCTAATTTAGGCCCAGCTGACTATTCACCGTATCCAGTGGCTACATATGATGGCATACTAACGCCACCAGAAGGCAAAGCATTATTGTTGACTGATATCGTTGATGAAGAAGTAGCAATGAGAGAAATTGCAAGAGTAATGTTAACAAGCGAAAACGCGACTATTTTTCCAGGCCCACAAGTTTTGTATGCATGGAATGAAGAAGCAAAAGAAAAAGCAACACTCATTAAAGAAATGGCAGAAGTTTTGAATGCTAAAATGATACCAATGTATGATTATAGACCAAAATATCCTAAAATTGATGCAGCAATCGAAATAAATCCCAACCATCCAAATTTGACAATTTGGTACAATAACATCAAAGCGTGTATCTTTATCGGTGTTCACTGCCATTATGCAAATGTTGCATTGAAAATTGTAAGAGCGGAAACAGATTGTTATACGGTTGGTATGTGTTCACTTTCGGGGCATGAAGATGCTATGGCGACGATTAGAGATCAGCATGCTTCTGATGTAGCAAGATTTATTAAAATTGCCAGAGAAGTCAAGCAAGAGCTTGGGAAATAGGGCTAGGAGGTTACTATGAGCATTAAAAATATGACAAAAGAGAAAAACTGGTCAGGTCAGACTATGGTTTCTGCTGACCACTTGCTTTTTGAGGCACCGAGAGAAAAACACTTCATGACAGGTTCAGAAGTACTCAAAGAGGCCATGAAAAGATGTACAGTAGATGCATCCGTATCGTACCCTATTACACCTCAATCAGAAGCAGCTCACCTTATTGGTGAATTGTGGGCAGAGGGATATGTCGGTACATACTTTAGAGGTGAAAACGAATTTGGTGTAATGTCTTCTGTTGCGGGTTGTGCAATGGCAGGTGCTAGAACAGTTACGACTACTTCAGGGCCAGGTACACTCAGAGCAATGGAAAACTTTCCAATGTGGTCAGGTACGAGAATCCCATGTCAACTTGTTTTGATGGCTAGAGGAATTAACTCACCACTTACAATTCAACCAGACAACCTTGAGGTATCTTTCCTTCTTGAGACAGGATGTATGATTTGGTATGCTGAAAATGTTCAAGAACTTTTTGACATGAGTATCGCGGCGTTTATTGTAGCAGAGATGCCAGATGTGCATGTACCAATTATTACAGCCGTTGATGGATTCTTCGTTTCACACACGAGAGAATCAGTTATGCTTCCTGCTGATGATATTGCGTTATTCCCATATAACCCGTATAAAGCACCACTGCCTCCAATTGATTCAGAGATGCCTCCGGGAAGATTTTTGAGAGACCCATTTGTTATGAAATCTAACTACATTTCATATGCAACACATGCTTCATGGCAGTGGGAAGTAAGATCTGCTGCTGATAGATCTAGACCATATGCAAAACATTTCTTAAAAGGTTTGGTGCATGTTACGGGTGACCTAGATGCAGAAATTGTCTTTGTAGCGTGTGGAACAGCATCTCATCAGGCAAAAGAAGCCAATAGAGAATTGACAAAAATGGGTATCAAGTCTAAAGTTGTTAAACTTAGAACCATTAGACCATTCCCACATGCAGAATTGCTTGAGGAAACAAAAAGTGCGAAATATATTTTTGTACCAGAGTTTAACATTGTTGGATGGCTAGATAAAGAAGTGACACAAACACTTTATGGTAAATCAGAAGCAAAAATTATAGGCAGACCAAGAGTAGCTGGTGGTATGAGTATGCCTGTTGAGGCCATTCTAAAAGAAGTTTTAGAAAATGTAAAGAAAGGGGCATAGTATGTCAGTAGATATTTACAAAATTAACCCAGAGTTCAGAGACATCATGCCAAAAGAGATTCTTGATCTCGAAGACAATGCAACCTGGGAAGGCGAAAAACGCGGCATTAATGACCTAACGGACAAAAAAGAGATTCTTGAAGAACACTCTTTGTGTGCAGGATGTCCTGAGGCTGCAGCTTTGAGATACATTTTGGCTTCATTGCCAACACCATCCGAGACAGTTATTGTTAACTCTACTGGGTGTACATCATTGATGTTCCCTCACATTGCATTGCACACAGTGCACTCTTTGTTTGGTAACCAAAATGCAGTTGCGTCTGGTATCAAAAGAGTTTTAGACTGGAGATTTCCAGATAAAACAAAAGATGTTGTTGTCCTAGCGGGTGACGGTGCGACGATCGATATCGGTCTTGACTATACTTTGCAGTCATTCTTTAGACAAGAAAAAATTACTACAATTTGTTTTGACAATGAAGTATATGCAAACACGGGTGGTCAAGAGAGTGGTTCTACACCAAAAGGGCAAGTGTTTAAAATGGCGCCTAAAGGTAAAGTATTTGATAAAGTACCTATGTGGGAATTGGCTGTTACTTCAGGTGTACAGTATTCGGTTAAGTTGACTGCTTCTGCACCAAAATCTGTTGCAAAAGTCGTAAGAGAAGCGATTTTAATTGCAAGAGAACTCGGCCCTACCTATATCCACCTTTATACTCCATGTATTCTTGAGATTGGTTTGGATGCCAACGAGGGTCTTTGGGAAATGAAAGAGCAAGATAAAGATAGATTTGTTTCCTTCAAATATGTTTCTCCAGAAGCTGAAGAGTACTTGAAAAACTGTAAGAAGGAGGGAATTCTTTAATGCCTAAAGATTCAATTAAAATCAGAATGCCTGCCCTTGGAGGGCAAGGTGCAGTTACTGCTGCGCACATTGCTGCAACTGCAGCTGATACAGAAGGGTACTATGCTGTTTCAAATCCATTTTTTGGTGCTGAAAAAAGAATGGCACCTTCTGAGAGTTATACTAGAATAGGAACAGTACCTATCTATGATAGAGGAGAGGTTATTTACCCTGATATTATCATGGTGTATCACCCACAAGTTATTACTATGGGCAAATCTTATACCATGCCTTTTTACTCTGGTATAAAAGAGAATGGTTTGGTTCTTATCAATAGTGACCATGAACTTGTAACAGATTCTGATAGAAAATTCTTGGAATCAAAAAATGTTAAAGTGCTTACAAGAGACTTTACTAAATTTGCTGTTGAAATTGCAGGTACCGAACTTGCTACAAACATGGCAATGTTAGGTGCATTGTTTGGTGCTTTGGGTACAGTAAGCAAGACTGCTATTGAAGAGGGAATCAAAGATAGATTTCTTAAAAAATATGTTGCTTCTGGTGGAACTGCTTCACTTGACTCGGTTATCGAAAAGAAATTTAAGAAAAAACTTGACTTAATTAAAAGTAACCTTGAAACAGCTTCCGCAGCGTATGATTTGACAGCAGATTGGGCAAAAGAAGTTGGACTAGAGCCACTTCTTGATTCATTAGTACAATAAATTTATACTCTCTGTGCTAGACACAGAGAGTACTTCCTAGTATAAATCTTCACTCTTCTAACTATTTTTCGGGGTATATCCATGATTTCTTCTTTTGTTATAACAGGTTTTTTAGGTGTTGGTAAGACTACTTTGCTGACAAATAGTGTACAGCACTATTTTCCAGATAAAAAAATTGCAGTGATTGTCAATGAGTTTGGTGATATCGGCATTGACAGTAAAATCCTTACAAATGTCTACAGTGAAGTGCTTGAGATATCGGAGGGGTGTATTTGTTGCCAACTCTCCGAGGAGTTTGAAAAAGGTGTAATGGAGATAATCGCGAACTATAGTCCTGAACTCATCTTTGTGGAGACATCGGGTGCATCTGAGCCTTTTCCTATTTATATGTCATTGCAAAACTTAGGTGTAGGCGTGGAGGGTGTAATCTGCGTGGTGGATGCAAAACACTTTTCCTCCTATAAAGAGAATTCTACAGCTAAATATCAGCTTGGTGGCTCTAATATCATCGTACTCAATAAAAGCGATTTAGTGAACGATTCTGAAGCTTTAGCGGTTGAAAATGAGATTAGAGAGATAAAAAATAAATATAATATTAAAAATATGATGACAGGTAAGCCTATTTTTAACAATTATCTTATCCATAGGGCTCAACATGGCTTGGTAGCTAAAGAGGTTTTTGATGGCGTTTATCAGCTAGAAGATGTGCTCAAGCTTGCAGAAGACTATACTCATCATGACCATACAAGCAAAGACGCTTTGAGTCAAAAAGTTGTTTATTTGAAAAGTAATATTCTTTTTGCTGATGTTGATAGTGTATTGCAAGATTTGCCACAAAGTATTTATCGTGCAAAAGGGATAGTCAAGGTAAAAGATGTACCTGAGGCTATCGTTGTAAATTATGCTTTTGGTGATGTGACATTTGATGAACTTAAAGACTATGAAGGGAAGTCATTACTTATTTTCATAGGCGAAAACATTGAGCATGAAGTAGAAAACTTGTGTGAAAAATTTGATATTTTATCACTCCCAAGATTTTCTCTCAAAGGATAAAACTTAGGGCAGCTTGCATCAGGATACAGGTGTATCTGATGCAGTGTATTATTTAGCCGCAGTGTCCACCACCGCAGCATCCGCCACCTGAACCTTCAGCTACACCGATGACAAATTCATTTCCAGCACTTGCTTTGGCTGTAAAATGGTGTTTTTTGCAGAAGTCTTCATTCATGATTTCTGCAATGGCTTTTGAGTATGAGATAGCATCTTCTCTATTTTGAAATGTTTTCTCTTTCTCGATGTCGCTTCTACGGAAACACCCGCACTCTTTTTCAACCTGAACTGTAAACATATAGCATCCTTTTATAAGTAAATTAATGAGCGATAATAGCACTAAGACCTTAAATCAAGGTTAGATGTCATCTTCATCATCTTCTATAGGACGCACGGTGCTACGCAAGATGATATCGTCACCCATGTCTATGGCCTCAAAATAGTGTGTATGGCAGAACTCTTGATTCATGCGACACTCCATAACTTTTGCTTGCATGAGTGCATCGGGTTTGTTTTTAAATGTCATGTCATTTTCAAATGTGCTTTTTTTGAAACAGCTACATTCATTTTCAATGTGAATTTTGTACATATTTTTTCCTTTAGTTGTGTTAGTCTAGTTCTTTAATCACAATGAATTCACCCTCTTCATACGAATAGACTTTCTTTGCTACTTTGTCAATGACAACAGGGCGTATCCATTCATTGAGAATAAACTGCTTGGCTACAGAATTTTCCACCGCTTTGGCGACTGTCTCAAGCGGCGCCTCCATGTAAGTAAGAAGTCTTACTGGCTCATGATAGGCTCTTCCCTCTTCTAAGACACTTTGTGAAGGCAGGCCAATTTTAAGGTCACTATAGTTTCCATTGTAGACACCAATTTTAGAGACAACATTGTGGTACACTTTAGAGCCTGCGCCGTAGACCTTGTTGTCTACGGTGGAGAAATAATGTTCAAGATTAATCCATTGACCAACAACGAGTGGACCATCAAAGATACGCGTCAGTATATCTGCATTTTCGTTGTCAATAGTTGCATCATAGGAGTGCAGAAAGAGTCTATTGTTTAAAGTCATGTGCCTACAAGAGTCTCTAGGTCCCGCAAATACACCCATATTTCCTGCAAGACCCCATTCTGGTCTTGGTTCAGACCAATCCATTGTTTTCGTGAATAAATCTTTTTCATCATTGGCATTAGGTAATACCTTGGCTCTCTCTTCTCTTGAGGTTCGAGACGCTTTGTTGAAATCCTCTTGTATGCGCGAAAATATCTGAAGTTCATTCATATCAAGGATGTCTGTGTCGTAAAAAGTCATTTCGTCTGTTGTGGTAATATGAAGTGCAGGCAGAAAGCGTGTTTCTTTAGGAATGATAATCCCTTTTTGAGTCAGTCCTTGGCGTATCTCTTCCCTGTTGGCAAGCATGCTAAGTGCACGGGCATTGGGAAGTGAAATACTGCCACCACAAGCCCCACAGTCAAGAGCAGACTCAAAAGGATTGTTATCAGAGCAACTTCCATGACCAGCGATGATGACAAATTGTGGAAAGGATTTGACAAGACCTATCATTTTTAAAATATTTTCGACATACGCGATTTGCTCATCAGGCGTAAAACCTACTTTGGCAAGATTTATTTTTTGGATTTCATAATCTTCACTGGTGATGTGGTAAGCCTGCTTAAGATTATCAATGATATCGGAGGATATTCTGATTTTTAGTGGCTTATCGTATACAAGATGTTCCCAAAGCAGCATGATGTCTGCACTACTTAGGCCTGTATCGAACTGAGTTGCGAGCACTTCATTGATGATGTTAGTGTGGAGCCTTTTGACATATTTTTCAATCTCTTCAGGTGAGAGTTTGTCTAAAGTGTAGGTTGTTTTAGGTTTGAGGGGCTTTGACTTACTGAAAACCCTATGTGTTTTTTGAGGGAAAAAAGTTTTTCCAAACAGTTTGAAACCAAAAAGCCACCCTATTGCTTCGACCATAATGTAAGGCGTATAGGGATTATTTTTAAGATCTCCTAATACCTTTTTTGTTGTTTTCTTGACATCTTTTTTTATATTATATGCTTCATGGGCTTCGGTTGGTATTTCAAATACAATATTGTTAGGCTTGATGACTGCAGGCGCGAGCGAAAGCGCATGAGGTTTGTCAAACTCAACAAAAGAGATAGGAATACCCAAGAAACCACCAGCACCATAAGTGGTATGAGGGCCAGTTTGCTCTATCTTGCGGCGTATAACCTCGGACCTTACATCCAAGCAAAATACGGTAGACGAGAGTGGCTTTTCATCATAGTGATGCGTGGAGGTAAAGGCATCGGTGTGTATGTTGATATACGAATCTTCCAATGATTTCAGCCAAATATATCCTTCTTCTTTTTTAAGTAAATTGGCAAAATCGGCAAATTCTACGGGTGTCATGGTTTGTAAGTTTGTTGCTTGTTGTGCAAGTTGAACTTGGAGTGAATCGAGATTGATTTCATCTTTGATGTAATCAGCTACTATTTCGTCGTGTGCTGTATGTTCTTCCATGGCATCATTGTGAGTGCCTGTGAGTTTGCCTTTTTCCTGCAAGAGTTTAAGGATGACATAAGAGGTATTGTTTTTGATGTAGTCTTGCAGTTTTTCAAAATCTCTAACTTCTTTTTTTTGCAAATATTTGACTTCAAAATGTAAACGAATAGCTATATAGTCCATCAGCGTGGATGGGTGTACTTGTTGGGCATAATACTCTTTGGCTTCAGATCGGTATTTGATGTAGCCTGCCCAACCATGTAGTTTAAGCAAATGAGTAAGAAAGTATGTCTGCACATCTTGTACTTTGAGGGTATCAAGCGCTTCTTGTACAAACTCTTCTGCATCAATAATATAGTCAATGTTTTCATAGAGCTTAAAGGTTTCAAACATACCCAAGTCCCTGTCTGTCATACTCAGTGTGGTTTGTTGCTGGTCAAGAAAACGGGCGATAAACTCAATAACATCTTTTTCAATCAGTTCTTTTTTGCTCGTCTCAAACAGAGCATCGTGTATCTCGTAGAGTGTCATGTGCTTGGTAAGTGCCCCAATCCAAGCCTCTTTGTCTTGGTGCAGAGAGTTTGTTTGTAGATAGTTGTGTAGGGTTTCATCTATCTTACTTGTTTTTAAGGCTTCATAGTTTCTGTAGCTACCCCAAAGCGGACTTACTTCGAGCAAAAAGGTTTTAGCCTGTTCTATATACTTTTCAAGATGAGCCTCTTTGAGTACTTTTAATAAGTTTTTCTCTAAGGACTCAGCACTTATTTTGTCCTCATTTAAAAGCCCAATATAGTAGTCTGAATCCATATAGACTTTACCCCCGAAGGTGTCTTGCGCTTTATCGAGTGCTTCTTTGAAGTTGAGATGCTCAAAACCTTTGAGTGGGTTGTGGTGTATGAAAGCACCGATTGGCCAGTAGTGCGGCACTGTGTCTTTGATGGCATTTAATTTTTCAAATAGACTCATGAAATCACCTCCTGTAATCCGATAATGCTTAGAAGTAATAGCACACTAACAATCAGTAGATGCAACACTCTTTCGGTTGGCGATATATCAATGTAGTGTACATTATCATTGGGTTTGCCAAAGACTGTTTTTGCCATGACGCGCACAGCAATCAAAAAGTTTCCAAAAAAGATGACAACCACCACGATATACCACAAGGTATTTATCTCGGATTTTAAAATACCGTTAAGAAAAAGCAAGGCGTTTGGAAAAGGCGGATAGAGCGCTAAGGCAGTAAAATAAACAGTCAAAATAAGCCCCGCATAGGGTGAAACCAAGGTCATGCCTGTAACCGATTGGTAGTTTGCGCTACCATAGTTTTTGACATAGTATCTTCCCATCAGATAAACCCCCAAGAGTGCTATGATGAGTGATGCTCCATACAGAATACTTTCTTTAGTGTTAAGCATAATGAGCAGCGGTGCATTAAAAAAAAGTATATAGTAAGTCAGTTTATGCAAGTTATTGGTTTCGTTTGCTTTGTAGAGCGAAAACAAGGAAGCAAAAAAGGCGATGACAATAAAAGGCATGGAAGACTTATGTTCAAATATGCAAGAGACAAACATTCCAGTAATGACGAGCAATGCAGCTATAGGAAAAATTTTGTCTTTTTGTATAAAAGGTATTTTTTCTAAAAGGAGGTAATAAGGCACTCCAGCCAATAAAAATAATAGGATAAAATCTATCAACATACACACACCTTTATTTAGAATATTTTAAAATATTTGACATATAGATCTGAAATGTAGCCTTCTTTTGCTAACATTTTATAGATACGCCATCTGAATTTATTGGGTTTGTGTTCACCAAGGGGTACACCAACAAAATGTTGTCTGTAAGTAAAATACCAACCGACTATCATAATGGACATAATCATGATGATAGTCATTGTGCCCGATATATGAAGCGTAGCAACCTCATAAAATAACTCTCCATTTTTGCCATAAAGGAAATGTTCTAGCGCAAGCCCTACAAATTCGTAAGTAAACAATACCACAATAAAAGAACTAATTAAGGTAAAAATAACCTTTGGTGAATTGGCTTTAGATACTTCAAAAAAGGACAAAAAGAGTTGCGTGCCCGTGAGCCAAGCAAATGCAACAATGAGTGTCGCCACATTGAAGTGAAAGAAGTCCTCACCCAGTAAAAACTTTACACTTATAAATACGATAACAGGAAAAATGGCAAAAAATGCGATGATACGAAACATATTGATGCTGTTGTATTGTGGTTTTTCTTCCCAAAAAATTTCATACGAAAGCCGTTTTGGCACACTAGGCTCTTTTCTTGCGTGGTGGATGAGGCTACCTGACTCCAAGAATAATGAAGCCTTAAAGATGCCATGTACCATCAAATGGTAAATAGCAAGGCTAAAGGCCCCAAGCCCAACTTCCATAATCATATACCCCATTTGACCCACAGTTGAGTAGCCAAGCGAGCGTTTGATGTCCGAGACGGCAAGCATTAAAATCGAAGCAGAAATAGCGGTAATCAGCCCCATAACAAAAGCCACATTGAGTACAGCAGGGGTTAAAAGCAGCAAAAATGCCATTTTATTTAATAAAATACCACCCACATTGACAACACCAGCGTGCATCAGCGCAGAGACGGGCGTGGGTGCTTCTGAAGTGTAGGGTAGCCAAAGATGAAAAGGCATAATCGCAGATTTCATCATGGCAGCAAATAAGAAAAGAAAACCAATAAGGTAAATCATGGCATTATCTGAGCCACCACTTTGGTAGAGTGCCAACCATTTTTGACTCAAAATACTTAAATCAAAACTACCAAATGTCTTATAGGTAAGAATGACGGCGATAATAAAGAGCAAATCGGCAAGCTTGTGCACGAGCATTGTCCAGCCACCATTTTTGATGGCAGATTTTGATTCGACATTAAAGGTGATAAGCAGATATAGCCCGATGCTCATGAGTTGCCACGCGATAGTAAGGATAATGAGATTGTTACTCATCACCAACAGGTAAATCGCAGAAAAAATAAAATTTAATAAGATAAAAAATCGTTTGTATCCTGGCTCATCCCACATGTATTTTGTGGAGTATTTGCGTATGACAAGACCCAGTATAGCGACATACGGTACGAGTATGGCGGAGAGCTCATTGTAGATAAGATAACCACCTAAACCATCGATGGCCTTATCGGTGCTCATGACATAATAAGTACCAAAAAGTGCCAAAAGCGCAACCATGGAAGAAAAAATAATGGCTACTTTTGGCATGTGTTCTTTTTTATGCAAAAAACCTATCATGATGGCTATCATGATAGGTAAAAATGGTATGAGTAAAACGAGTTTTTCCATTTCTATATCCCTAAATAATGTATTATATAAACTTACTTGATAATCAAATCATGTGCTTCATATATGGACACAAGATGCCCATCAAGTGCTTTTATTGGTGGTTTAAACTTTAAAGAGGTATTGATATGTAGCGTAATACCTCAGATACTCATGTATCATAACCAAACCAGAGAAAAATCTTTCATTTGCATCATACAAAATAAACTATTGATGTCTGTTTGAGTCAAAAAGAAACAGATAAAATATATTTAATTTTATAAAATCACTAGGAATTTGTCTGTAAAATCCTTAGTTTTCGCATAAAATTTTCAGCGATACTGTTGCTTTTTTGTTTGAAGTATTCCCCTACTGAAGGTGCATAGAGTGTATCAACTGTCTTATAAAATACGGCTAGCCATTGTGAGAATGCCTCTGCATTAAGATCCGCGATATGAAAGTGTGGCTGTAGAGGATTTCCTGTGTAGTTATCGTAACCTAAAGATACAAATTTCCAAAATTCTGTGAGTAGCACTAAATGCTCTTCCCATTCATCTGCGCGCATGTCATCCCCAAGTTTTGCTATAAAATAGGGAGCAAGGACGGCATCTTGGAGCACGCGAGGATAAAATGCGCGAACGAGTATCTCAATATTTTCTTCGTTGATGGTTGTAAATAAAGCGGAAACCAGCAAGTGATTACTCCCCTGTACCTTTATAGATTTCATCATAGTGTTCCGCTAGTTCCGAAGTATACACAGCCGCACTGATGACATCACAGTTAAAGAGGTTACTATAGCAAGTAGGCTCTTCAAAGATTTCTCCACCTTGTTCTATGACTTTCGCGGCTTCAAGAAGCCCCTGATTATTGTCACTTGCGTAGGTGAGAGCAGCCAACAAGACATCCATTTTTCTTTTTGGAAACTGCTCATCTAGTATCTCTTTTATCTCTTTATCTGTTTTGTAGTCATGAAGTAGACATTTGACTTGTTCAGGAGAGAGATAGACTCCTGCGCTGTACGCTCCATCGAGTTTTTGGCTCACGCGCATATCTTCGAGGTATTCGCTTGGTGCAACTTCTTCCCATGGCGTCACATAAGTGGCATGAAACTCATCGTCAATGATAGCAGAAAGTGCACTCCCATGAACAAAATAAAATTTTTCAAAAAATCCCTGTGCGATGGCGATAAAATACGCATGCCATTTGTTAAAATTGTCATACTCAAGTGCGCGGGAACGGGTGATAATCTCTTTGTATTTTTCTTGATAAAATGCTTCAAGCTCCCCAAGCTTATGGTGTCTTAGCTGCTCTTGTGGTATCTTGACTTTGAGCGAATTTGCTACAGCAATATCTTCAAATGCGTCAAAATACCATGTTTGCATCTGCTCTTGGGTAATCGGGTGGTAACTTATACTTAAATCCATATTTTGCCTTTAAAAATTATTTTATGTCGTTTTGACTGTTTTCTATCTACTTAGTGGGATTATGATACTATCGTAGCTATCCACTCAATAGACAAAAAGCAAGGCATAAACCCATGCACCCGTGAGCATCGTCAAAACAATGCCAACAAAGGTACGCTGCCCGTCTTTTTTGTGTGAACGACTCAATGAACCTGGAAGGGCAGATAGTTTTTTGGACTTTTTAGCACTGTAGAGTGTTTTAATCCACACCAGCAGCGTTGTCACAGCAATCATGATATGAAAAACAAGGACATACAAGAGATAATCATGTGAGACCGAACTGCCTTCCATCAGATTTTTATAGCCACCTGCCATACGCACGCCATACTCAAAAAATCCCACAACGATGACAGAGACAACAAAAAGCAACATCTGCACACGCTCATGCGCCTGATACTGTTTGTTTTTGGCAAGCAGTATCGCACCGTAAATCAAAAATGGCAACGCTAAGACAATCACCGATACGATGTCCATAAAAAGTGGCGCTCTTGTGCCTAAAAATCCCGTCTCAAACAAGCTATCCATAGTAACCTCTCTCATTTTTTTTGTTTTGTCAGCTTAACATAAGCAGCTTAATTATTCGTACTTTTTAAACTGTTCTAGCCAGATTTTGTCTTCTTCGCTTAGTTTCCCGACACGCTCCAGAAGCGTTCTTTTAGTTGAGATGAGGTCGTCCATGTCCAAGTAAGCCAAAAGTGCAGGATTGATGGTCGGTTCTTCTTTACCGTAAGCAATGAGTTTTTCGATGTCTGCCAAAAGTGTTTCTTTAGTATCTGTTTCTGTGGTCTGTGTATTTTCTGTATGCATTCTGTTATACTACCCAAAAAGTAGTTACAAAGGAGAAAGAGATGCTAGAAGTTGGAATGCCAGTACCCGATTTTTGTTGTGCCAATCAAGACGAAGAAGAGATTTGCCTAAGAGACATCAAAGGCAGATGGATAGCGCTGTACTTTTACCCCAAAGACAACACTCCAGGGTGCACCACCGAAGCGTGTGATTTTACCCAAGCACTGCCAGAGTTTGAAAATCTAAATGCCATCGTGTTGGGCGTGAGCCCCGATTCTGCCAAGATGCATAGAAATTTCATCGAGAAAAAAGCGTTAAAGATTACACTTTTAGCCGATGAAGACAAAGCCTTGTGCCACACTTTTGGCGTATGGCAGCTTAAAAAATTTATGGGCAAAGAGTACATGGGGGTAGTGCGCAGCACCTTCATCATCGACCCCCAAGGCAAAGTGGCTGCAGTGTGGAGCAATGTCAAAGTAAAAGGTCACGCTGAGGAAGTTAAAGTCAAATTAGCTGGGCTTCAGGGATAAGTAAAAGACAAGAGAGAATCGTGCAGGGCTGAAAGCAGCGGAGATTTGATTACTTGGGTGTAAAGTTAATATCGAAATGTGGGTTTGCGTTCCCATTCAAGATTCTGTGTCAGCGTCCCAATACTTTAGCAACCCTATACTGAGAATATCCTTTCTATATAGCATGCACTATCATCTTGTTTCTTTCTTGCATATCACTTTCTCCTCGTTCCATCGTCCCGATGGAACGAGGAGAAATCTACTACATGTTTAAATGTATTTTATTTGTTGCAAATTGATGTATCAAAATTTGAATAAGGCTCTGATAGGGTATAGAATTTTCTAAGGCTTTCTTTTTAAGTTCATAAATATCATTTTCATTAACTCTGATAGATATGGCTTTTTTCTTTTGATATTTAATATAAGATTGTAGCTCTAATACTCTTTCATCAATGTTATTTTTACTTTCCCACTCACCATTTTCAACACTTTGTAAAATATCTTGTTCATATTCATCAAAATTTATCATTTGAGACTCCTTTATTGTATTTTTTAGTCATTTGTCTTGAAGGAATAATTGTTTTTAAAAATATCGAGGTGTCATCTTCAAGATATGGAACCAAATAAACATAATCTTTTATGTCAATCAAAATAATAAAAATATTCTGATTCGGATATTTTTCTTTATTTGGATGTTCAATATCATCCAACAGATTACCGCTTTCAAGTGCCAATATCACATCTTCAAAACTTATATCCCTCTGTTTCTTTAAGAGTTCATTTTTTTCAAGACTATATCGTATGCTTTTAGTCTTAATCACTATCAGTCACCTTATTTTATATATACAATGTATTTTATTATAATAAAAGCGTTGTGTCAAGCTTATTTTTACCTCAAATAGTTTTAAACATTGTTTCGGTACAATCGCGTTCCTTATTCTCTATAGGATAACGGAAAATACACATGTAGTTATTCCTTGCACGGTTGTGTGATTCTGATTTTTCAGAGTGACATTGAGGACTACAGCGGCTTAAACCAAGTGATGAAGCGATGCTTTTAACTGAGGATTTTTATTGACTAAAAATTTTCTATTATGATTATATACCAAGGAGAAACAATGGTAACAATGAAAGACCTATTGGAGTGTGGCGTACACTTCGGACACCAAACAAGAAGATGGAATCCAAAAATGAAAAAATTTATTTTTGGTGCAAGAAAGAACATCTATATTATCGACCTTCAAAAAACACTTAGATACTTCAAATATACTTACAATATCGTAAGAGATGCAGCAGCTGAAGGTCAGACAATGATCTTTGTCGGTACAAAAAAACAAGCAAGACAAGCAATCAAAGACCATGCAGAAAGATGTGGTATGCCGTATGTTTCTACAAGATGGTTGGGCGGTATGCTCACCAACTACCCTACGATGAAAAAATCTATCAGAAAACTTGAAATCATCGAGCAGATGGAAGAGAATGGTCAAATCAACCTTTTGACCAAAAAAGAAGCGTTGATGCTTATAAGAACCAAAGAAAAACTCAGTTCATACCTTGAGGGTTTCAGACACATGAAAAAACTTCCAGATATGATGTTTGTTATCGATACTGAAAAAGAGCACATCGCGGTAAAAGAAGCAAGAAGAATGGGCATGAAAGTGGTTGCACCACTTGATACTAACTGTGATCCAGATATGGTTGATTATCCAATCCCTGGAAATGATGATGCGATTCGTTCTATCAACCTTTTCTGCCAAGAGATGGCTGAAGCGATGATTGAAGGTCATGCGATTTATGCTGAGAAAACAGGAGGAGAAGTAAGTGAAGTGGCACTTGATGCTGAGATGGCTACTTTGATGTCTGAAGTGGTAGCAGACAATGCTGACATCGAAGATGAAGTCACTCCAGTGGCAGCAGAGACTAAAGGCGATGACCTCACTAAAATCGCTGGTGTTGGCAAAGTGTACCAAGGTAAACTCAATGACGAAGGTTTTTTCACTTACAAAGATGTAGCAAACATGACAGATGCTCAAATCGAGTTGATGGAAGAGAAATACAGCTTTAAAGGGAATTTCAGAGATGCAGTTGCATCAGCAAAAGAATTAGCAGGAGCATAATCATGGCAAACTTCGGACCAAAAGACATTAAAACCCTTAGAGAGATGACCGATGCAGGGATGATGGACTGTAAAAAAGCCCTCACGGCAGCAGATGGCGACATGGACAAAGCTGTAGCATGGCTTAGAGACCAAGGTATGGGCGCTGCTGCTAAAAAAGCAGGCAAAGTTGCGGCCGAAGGTGCTATCGGTATCAGAGTTGAGGGTAAAAAGGCAGTGATTATTGAGATTAACTCTCAAACTGACTTTGTAGCGCAAAATGACAAATTTAAAACCTTGATGTCAACGGTTGTGACTCATGCCTTTGATAACAATCTAGCAGATGCAAAAGCGATCAATGCTTCTACGATGGAAGGGCAAGCTTTTTCTGAGTATCTTTCTTTACAAGTGGCGACCATTGGCGAAAAACTAGAGGTAAGAAGAGCAGCGTTGATGGCGGGCGATGAAACAATGGCAGTAAATGGCTATGTGCACTCAAATGGTCAAAACGGTGTTATCATTGAAGCAAAATGTGACTCGGCTAAAACGGCTGAAGCGATGACTTCAGTACTCAAAGATGTAGCGATGCACGCAGCAGCGATGTCACCTAGAACACTTTCCTACAAAGACTTTGATGCGACTTATGTAGCAGATGAGACCAAAGGAAGAATCGTAGCCATAGAAAAAGAAAATGAAGAGCTTGCTAGACTGGGTAAAACACTTAAAAACATCCCAAAATACATTTCTATGCATCAACTTACGCCAGAGATTATGGCAACAGCTGAAGCGATGCTCAAAGAAGAGCTTAAAGCGGAAGGTAAACCTGAAGCCATCTGGGATAAAATCCTTCCAGGTAAAATCGACAGATTTATCTCTGATAACACGACGCTTGACCAAGAGCAGTGTTTGCTTGATCAAAAGTTTGTAATGGATGACAGCAAAACCGTTTTTCAGTACATCCAAGACAAAGCACAAGCAGCTGGTGGTACGGCTGAAATCACTCACTTTGTAAGACTTGAAGTGGGCGAAGGTATCGAAGTAGCAGAAGAAGATTTTGCTGCTGAGGTTGCTAAACAAATGGCGTAAT
>DYTF01000175.1 GCA_020726105.1 Sulfurovum sp.
TCTTTACTCGTACCCTCTGCTAAGAGTTGTTTTTCGACGATGTTTTGTGTTGCAATGCCTGCATGGTCGGTTCCTGGTTGCCAAAGTGTTTTAAAGCCATCCATGCGTTTAAATCGTGTAATGATGTCTTGCAGAGTAAAGGTGAGGGCGTGTCCGATGTGCAACGAACCTGTGACATTGGGCGGAGGCATCATGATGGAGAAATTTTGGCCATCTTCTTGTATAGTCGCATTGCCGTCTATCTCAAAATAGCCGCGTTCTTCCCAAATCTTATAGTACGCATCTTCTACGGTTTTTGGGTCGTAAGTTGCTTTTTTTTCTGTTGTTTCGCTCATAGCAAAGTCCTATGTGATGATATTGTCGCGATTATAGCGTAATGGTGCTTTTTGTTTTACGCCCATTGTTTGGATGGGGTATAATGTCTGAAATGATGAGGAGAGTAGGGTTATGATGAAACGATTTAGTGCAAAGCAGCTTTTGATGGGTCTGTGTATGGTGGCAGTGGTGAGTGGATGCCATGAAAAATCAGGTAAAACCCTTGTCAAGTTCCCTGAAGCTTCGGGGATTGATTATTGTAGTGATAGTGATACGCTCATAGTTGCCAATGATGAGGGCAGGTACGCAGAGATAGATACACAAGGAAAGATACTACATGAGGCAAGCTTGGGCAAGTATGACCTTGAAGGTGTGGTGTGTGAAAAGGAGACGCTGATATTTGCTGTTGAAAACAAAGGTTTATTGTTTGTAGATAGAAAGACAGGCAAAAGTGAAGAAATCACCATTTCGGAGGAATATAGGGGCAAGTCTCTTGAATTGTTTAACAAAAAAGCAGGGGTAGAAGGTATCGCCAAAGCAGGAGATACCCTCTATCTTGCCAAGCAGTCCAAAAAGAAAAAAGACTCTTTCATCGCGGTAGTGCAACTGACACGGGGTGTTTCAGAGGTTGTGGATGTCATCTACCATGACCTAGCCGATACGGCAGGACTTACTTTTTATGAGGGGTATTTGTATATGGTTAGCGATAAAGAAGATGTGTTGATGGTTTATCATATTAAGAAGAAAAAAATAGTACAAAAAGTAAAATTGGGTGAGGGGGCATGGGAAGGTATCGCATTTGATGACAAGGGAGATGTTTATCTTGCCGATGATGACGGACGGGTCGTCAAGCAGACAAACAAAGCCTTGGGCTTTTAGCGACTTTCATCGCAACAATGCTTTTTGGTACATCCCTATGGCAGTTTCTTCGGTTTCTACGATAATGTGTGTCAAGCCAAGTTCTAGCAGCATCTCTTTTTCCAAAAAGCTGTTCACTTTGACGACGGTTTTTACTTCGGGGGCTATTTGCATGACTGCTTCACAGACCAGATAGAGTTTTTCATTGTTACCCAAAGAGATGACTACAGAGAGGGATTGGTGGATGTTGAGGGCTTCTAAGATGTGGCGTTGGGCTGCGTTACCAAAGATGAT
>DYTF01000176.1 GCA_020726105.1 Sulfurovum sp.
AATCAGACACCCTTAAAGAGAATCCTAAAATAGTAGTATCATCCAACTGTGCTTTTGTGCCAGAAAATCTCTTTATCTCCTCTTGAAGAATTTCATATTGTTTCGTAAATGGTTTATTATGGTGTGCAAGTAAAAACGCTTCAAATCGCTTTTTACCAAATCTTGTACCATTTTCACCTTCTTGATCTAAAAGACCATCCGTCGCAAGATAAAATTTTGTATCAGAAGATACAGGAATCTCATACTCGGTAAACTCTTGTTCTATGGGTGTATGAACAAAACCAATACCTTTACGATTTCCTTTATAGCACTGTAAGATACTGTTTTCTATCGTATACAAAGGCATCTTAGCCCCTGCATAATGTGCAAGAGATGTTTTTTGATTAAAGTAAAGAATACCACCATCAAAGCCAATGATGGCTTTTGTATCCCCTTGATCTTCAATCATCTTTTTAATCAACTCATTAAATCTCAAAAGAATCAATGCAGGATTGGGTTCTAACATATGGTGTTGTACTTCCGTAATAATTTGATGCTCAGTTGCTTTAATCAACATCGTCATAAAAGCACCCGATACGCCATGTCCTACGCCATCAAGCACCATTACAAGCAACTCACCTTTGCCCAATGAAATAACGCTATAGAAATCTCCACCCACAATGTCTCTCTGTTTCAAATAGATGAAATTCTCTTTAAAATAAATATTAAGTGTCTTCTTTTTGGGAAGCATCGCATTTTGTATCAAAGCAGCATATTCGATAGACTCTTTGACCAAATTATGAGACTTCGTAATCTGCTCTTTTTGTTCGATATTGGTGGCAATGAAACTGTGATTACCAAAACTTATTTTAAGCATAAAGAAAAAGTAGACCAATATAAACAAGCAAAGTAAATAGTCCATCGGTGTCGTACTGTAATACAAACTAACCATAAAGGCTAAAATGAGCGTATTAACCAAAAAGATAACAATCGCATGAAAGACAACACCAATCGAGGATGACCCAGCTGCAGTTAAACCAAAAAGTACAATAATATAAATAAAGAAAAAAGTTTGGTCTGTATATTTTAGGACTAAAATCGAAGCACTACCCCAAAGTAAAGCATTCGTAAATATCGTACCCAAATAGTAGTGAAAGTAGTCTCTTATCGCTTTTTGGTCTAACCGATCAATCGCTTTAAGACCCTTTTCACTCATCCAAATGCGTACAAAAAAGACAATAACTTGCAAACATAACCAAATAAAGATATACCCAAAAGGAATATATGTAACATATACAGAAAAAAAGATAACAGGTACTAAAAAATTAACACCAAAAGTTCCCAATTTGGCGTTAAAGAGTAGTCCAATATGTTCTTTGCTGTAGTTAAAGTTACGTAATGTCTGAACCATTGTAGCCATTTTTGTCCTTATAAATATTTTGACATTTATTAACACTCTGAAAGTTTTAATTCTATAATTT
>DYTF01000177.1 GCA_020726105.1 Sulfurovum sp.
AAAATCATTACTTCAGCTGCAGTAGCAGCAGCTTTAACAACAGGTGCTTTTGCAGGTGCTGCAGCATTTACGGCAAAAACGTACAACGTGAACTTCATATCAAAGCAAACTAATGGACATGTAGATTTTTACGATGCATCAACAGAGAACAATTGGTCTAAACAAATCGTTATCAAGCCAACCGCTACAGTAAACAACAAAAATCTTGTTGAGGTAACACTCACTTCGGGTGCTACATTTAACGGTACTGCAGAAGATTGGCTTATTTACAACGATGATAATATTACAGTAAGTGCGACAGGTGCTCAAATATCAGCAGACAAAACTACTCTTAAGCTTATTGTCGACGCTGATACAATTGTAGCTAATCAAAAAGCCACACTTTCGTACAAAGTGGTTGGTGATTACAACTTGACAATTGCTTCTAGTGCTACAGAGAATATCAAAGTAAATTTTACAGCAAAAGATAACGAAAATGATATTACACTTGATGGTGTTACTGCAACAGCTACACTCTATACCAAAGAAGACAAAAAACCAACTTTTACACTTTCATGCGCAAACGCTATTGTTGATAGTACAACAGGTAATACATTTATAGCAGCGGCAGCTACAGCAGCTCCAGCAGTTGCATCTACGACTGTAGGATGTAATACAGTATTTCAATCTTACACAAGCTCAGATATCGACTTCGATACTAGCCACGTAACAGCTTACCTTGATTTCACATCTATTCCCTACGCAGATGGTAATATCACAATCCTCGGGTTTGCATCTCCCACAGTAGACAAAATAACTACAACTACTGATGGTTTGAGAGTTTCGTTGATAGATACCAATACATCTATGTTTACAACAGATGCAAACGGTACAGCAACCTTTACACTTAAGAGTGGCGTAGGACAACTTGATAGCAAAACTATCAAAGCAAGTGCCAAATTGATATTTAGTGGCGACAAAAACGAAGAAGTTCAACTCCTTAATGCTGACACAAATGCTATGAGTTATGAGCTTAGAACGTACAAAGCAAGTGTACTTAACTTGAGATCAAATCCTGCAAATACTATTAATACATTTATAAAAGTATATAACAACAGTGATGTAGAAACAAAAGTAAAAGCTACAGTAACAAACCCTGATGGCACAACTGTAGAGTTGGCTGATGTCATAACAGTTGGTGCTAAAGGTTCTGCAACTCTATCTATGTCACAGCTCAAAACTCTAAATACAACTATCGCAAACGGCGCTCAAGTAAATCTTGCTATGCCAATTGATGCTCTAAAAGGTGATACAGTTGCTTCTCAAACAGATAGCACAGGTAAACAAGGTTTAAGAGTTGTTGATAACAACCAAAAATCTAAAGGTATGTAATACCTCTTTCTTTCTTATTCGTTCCCATGTTTCTTGCGTGGGAATGTCTCTACACTATCTTCCCATAAAGCCTTAAGATAGCGAT
>DYTF01000178.1 GCA_020726105.1 Sulfurovum sp.
GAAATTTATCGCAAGCTCGGTCTGCTTGGTTCTCTGACAACCTTCCGGGTGGCTGAGAAGATTGGTTGCATGTTTGGTTGGGCCGTGGATAAGATGACAATATGGAAAGCGGTTCAGCAGACGGCATCTGAGATAGACTTCAAACTGGACGCCAATGAGCTTCCCCATGGAGAAGCTGACGGTACAGGGATTGGCATCAAAGGCATCGCCAAGCGAGGGAAGGAACTGAAGGTATTTATACAATACAAGCAGGGCGGTGGTGTTCGGGTGGCTGGCCTTGATCTTGGGAATTACAATGGTTCATGGGACAAGCTTTTCCAAAACAGCATAGAGATATTCAAGGGGTTCAGCCAGTTTCTACTGCTCACCGACGGCGACTCCTCGATCCTGGACAGTTTGAAAGATAAAGTCAAAATAATCTTTCAGCGGTGTTTGTGGCACATCCCGCATCAGGCAAAGTTTTCCTTATGGCAGGATAGGGTAAAACACAAAAGCGCGGATTGGCTGTATGTCATTGCAGAACTTATGGAGATATGTGCGATAAGACCGCTTGTCGATTGTCAACAAACGATCGAAATGATGGTGGAATTAAAGAAAAAACGCCTGGAAGAAATAATCATGTTTTGCAAAGAAAAGGAATATTCCCATACCGTTTCATACCTTGAAAACGCTCAGCCAGATATGTTTACAGCGGTTGAAAATAGATTGAATGGAAAAACGACAAGCAAAGTAGAGAGGGTTATGCGAACGGTGAATATGAGAGCAAATGTGAGCAAGTGGAGCAAGAGCGGTGCCCTTAATGTCACCAAGGTTCGATTGGCTTATTACTACAACGGCTTTGATGCATAGAAGTGTAATCGGGATGGCTTTTCCTCAGGTCTCCTATTGACAACGCTACCAAAATTTTTTCAACATGAGATTCTCCGGGGGATTAAGTTTATATCTTCATGCTTGACATTGTGCCAGAGTTCAATGAAAATGTTGTCGAGGCTCAGCCACAGTATGCGTCGGAGTAGAATTAACTGCCTATCTGCCAACTTTCATGGTAAAGCGGCCGTTCGTATTACATTTTAAAAAATAAAGCATAAAAGTATCCTGGCTTGAAGACTCACAAACTACATTAGCATGTTCATACTCAGATTTATCTGTATTCGTTGTGCATTTATAACCTCTGCCTTTAAGATTACTTATTGCGTTATTTATAGCTATATCGCATGTAGCTATTGAACCTGTCTCTTTGTCAAATATTGTTTCTATTGCCGCCTTTGCTCTTGTACTGCAAACTATTACAACAAATATTGTCAGGCTGAACATGAGGATATTTTTTTGCATTTAGAAGGACTCCTATACTTGATGATCTCGCAAAAAGTCCCGAAATAGGGATTTTTTCAAATTTAGCACCCGTAATTTCAATATGTTACAATTACGTTTTTCGACTTTTTGCGAGACCAT
>DYTF01000179.1 GCA_020726105.1 Sulfurovum sp.
TACGGCTATTTTGCGTGCTGTTGCTACAATAGCTGCCATTCTTCCGTTTTTGAAAGCTATTTTTCTAAAAAAATCACCTAACCTTCCTTTGCCGTTTCCCGCTGCATTGGCTGCTTGCCGTAAAGCATACGAAAGTGGACTTTGGACAGTTGTAGTATGAGAAGAAATTGTTTTACCCCCCGTAATTTTACGGTTTGGCGCAAGCCCTAACCAAGAAGCGAAATGCTTGGCTGTCTTGAACTTTTCTGTTAAATTAAATCCGGTTTCGGTCATGAGCGTAAAAATAGTATTGGTGCTAACGCCTTCGATTTGAGATAAATCAACACCCTCTGCCATTTGAAAAGCGAAAGGACGAATATCGGCTTTCGGGTCATTCTTTTGGCTAGAGCGATGCTTTGTTTTTGAATACTCTTGGCTTAGCTCTTTGTTTCCATTTTTACTTTCCCAATCTTTCAACAAAATTTCAATTTGCTTATCGGTTTGTTCTATTTGCTTTTGGGCAAACAGATAGCCCTCATAATTTTGAGCAAGTTCGAATAGATGCTCATTTCGCCAGTCGCCTTTCAAAGCTAGGAGAATTTCTTGGCGAGTCGCTTTAATGCCCTTGCCTACCAATTTTTCAAGTACTTCCGGCGAACGCTCGCCTTCAACAATTGCTTTGATAACTTTTAAGCCCGAAGCGCCCGATAAATCGGACAATACCGTTTTCAATTGAATATTCATCAAGGTCAAACTCTTATTCATCTTATTAACATAGCGGCTGCTTGTTTGTATTAGCGAGCGGCGATGACGAGCATATTGACGAATTTCTTTTGTGAAAGCATCTGGTTGGAAACTATTTTCCAACAATCCAATACTGTGTAACAACTGTAACCATTTGCTATCTACAACGTCGGTCTTATGTCCTTTTACATTTTTGATATGTCGGGCATTTACCAAAAATACTTCAAAACCTGCGCTTTGGAGTATAATAAAAAGTTGTTGCCAATAAAAACCAGTTGATTCTATGGCAACCGTTTTTATCCCATATGATTTTAAATGTTCTTTTATTTCATTCAAACCTTGGGTGTGGGAACCAAATTCAATTACATTGTCTTGTGATACACATACAAAATGAGACCTACTTCCGCAATCGATACCTGCTGCATTAGGATTAACTACCGTCATAAGAACCTTTTTGCTTTGATTTTTCTTCTTTCCTTCGGGCTTCATCTGCTTATTTTTTATAACATTAAAAAACGCAATTCAGAATGTACGTAACTACAAATTCTCATATACGGGATAGAACTCAGACAAAAGTACTTCACCAATTATATTTTCAGGACATCCTGCGACCATGCTTTGCCACGGGTTCTATGACACCAAAGTTAAGACGGCCTCTGTTTGCGTGGGTACAAAGTTATTCAAATTATCATTTTTGAAAAATATGAATAGGGGCTTTGCCAAA
>DYTF01000180.1:0-153 GCA_020726105.1 Sulfurovum sp.
AATATTTAAAATTATTTGATATTTCTTTATTGTTTTTTATCTCTATATCCATTCAGAGAAAAGTGTGTAAAAATCTTATTCTTTATATTTTTTATATTCTTTTATATTCTTTATATTATATAGATAGAAACACAAGTTTGTTATAGCACCTGC
>DYTF01000180.1:253-1445 GCA_020726105.1 Sulfurovum sp.
TCGGTTTGTTATAGCACCTGCTCGGTTTGTTATAGCACCTGCTCGGTTTGTTATAGCACCTGCTCGGTTTGTTATAACATCTGCTCGGTTTGTTATAACATCTTTTTGGTTTGCTATAACATCTTTTTTATGTTTTTATCTTCATAGCAGAATTCTCCTCGATGGTCTTCGTACTAGATGAAAACAAACATCATGATAAATTGATAAAAATCTCTCGCTCATACTTTTGCCTTAAGCCTTAAATTTTTATGGGGAAATTCTCGTACCCTCACGGCGACCCCTAAAAAAAATTTGCTTGGGGGTTATCCTCTGTTGTTTTTTATTGCTTTTGTTTTTATTAATATTTTTATTTAATTTATTTTTTTAAGAAAAAATAAAAAATAGTTTGAAAATATAAAAATACACTTTGATTCATTTTTAAAAAAGTTATATAAAAGTTATATAAAAGTTATAAATATATTTTTATATAAAATGAATATACCGATTTTGTGGGTTTTATTTTATTTTGGGCGTTGGTTAATAAAACCAACTCTTTAAAAAAATCAAACTTTACACAAATTAAAATAAACATTAAAAAACAACTAAAAAAGCAAGATTTGAAAAAGATGATTTTAAGAGCCGTGAAGCTATGTAAAAACTTTTGCCCTCTTCCTTATGCCTTTACTTTAAAATAATAAGGCACAGCGTCTCAAACACCCCTTGAATCCTGTTTTTATTTTACTAATAGAATTAAAATCAAACCATATCTTTCTAAAAAATCAAAAAAAGGGGGATGATATTGCCAAATATTGCGTTAAATATGGTATATTAATAATAAAAAAGGATAGCAAATGACATATAAAGAAGCGATAACAGCCCTTGGGCTTAAAAATGGCGTAGAGTTGGCACAAAAGCTTGGGACAACTTGGGGTTACATAAAAAGCAAGAGCATGGATAGAAATCTAACTCCTAAGCATTTAAGCATAGTAGTTTCTCTACTTGCACAAATGGCAGATGTAAAAGTTGGGAATATGGCACATGTGTCGGGAAGTTTTTTTGGAGATGGATTCTCCAGAGCTGGGGAGATAAAGGAAGATAAAAAAGGAGAGTTATATATAGAATTAACTAATAATAACCTATACATATCCAACATACCGCTCAATCAAAGGGATAAAATAACTATTTTTAACAATAATAGTTATAGTTTTAATCA
>DYTF01000013.1 GCA_020726105.1 Sulfurovum sp.
TCGTCGCTTTCATCTGGGGCAACACTGCTATGCGTTGGTAAGGTAGCGATAAAGTTAGTTACCTTTTCTATGCTTTCATCGCTAATCTCTATAGTGTCAGGGTTGTATCCATCGCAGGCTTGAATGTTTGCTGTGTTAAGGGGAAAATTATCTTGAGGATTAAATGAATTTGTTAAACCCATTTCGTCTTTAAATGCTCCTGAAACCATGGCGGAAAGTCCAATAATCTGGGCTTTCCATCCAAAACGCCCTAATTTCAAGTTGCCCTGTGCATCTTGAACCATATTGGGTTTTCCAAATATGCCATTGCCTTTATCGATTGCATGCGCCAAAATAGCTTCATCGGGTATTTTAGCAACCAGTCCCAGTCCAAATAGTGTAGGTGAAGTTCTTAAAGAAAAGCTATTTGCTTCACTCGGACGCAGAAGAGGGACTTCACAAAATCCTCCAAAGTCTTGAATACTGTTTGCACGCTGTGCCGGACCAAAATTCATTGCGATTAAATCTGTAAAATTACGCGTGCTTGGGTCGATATGCCCATGGTTAATCACATGGGTCGCTATACCTTCTCCATGACCACCGATTGTTGGTGTGCTATGGCAGTCTAGGCAAGAGCTTGCATTAAAGTGTGGCCCCAGCCCTTCATTTGCCTTAAAATCATGAACAAATAACTCTTCGCCCGTCAGCGACTTTTGAAAATCAGTATTGAGCGGAGGTTGGTTTATATCTGAACTAGAAGAGCCACCTGAGCAACCATTAAAGGCAATAGCACTACATAGTGCTACAATATAAGGCAATTTATTTACTGTAGTTCCCATTTGACCCTCCTGTATTCATAATTTAAAATCTTAATGTATTATAAGAATAATAGAATAATATTATAACAAGGTTATAACAAAATGATGGAGAATTGATGGAGATTATTTCGTCTTTTTTTAAGGTATAATTATAGTTAAGAGTTTTTAAAGGAATAGTTATGGATAGAAGTTTACTTTTTTTTATTGCAATTGGTATCGGATTTCTTTACTTTATCACGCATTTTATAGGTGGCATTCAGGAAGATGACAAGCTTCAAAGCTTAGAGTACAAAGCAAAACACGCGTTTGATTATTATCAGGGTGTTGACAGTATCGGGCGGGCGATATTGGATGTGACAGAAGCCACACCAGAGGTACAGATTAAGGCATGGAACGGGTCTTCTTTAAAAACAGAGTTCATTGCACTTTTTCCTGACTTTTCAGGAATGAAAACATTTGTAGAAGAGCGCGTAAGAGGTGAAATGTTAAAAAATAAGCTTATTGCTACTATTGGAGATATAGAAGATAAATATCTCTCTGGAGCGATAAATGCTGAGGAAGTCAAGCGGATGCTTGACACACTCAAATAGTATGATTTAGCGGCAAGGATCCGACATCGCGTTTCTGTTTGCGTAAAGATAAACTTCTACGCGCCTGTTTAGTGCTTTATTTCTTGCAGAGTTGTTGGGTGCAACTGCCTTGTCGTATGAACATCCTTTGACAAAAGGTCTACCATTGTTCGCCAGCAAGTCTGCTACACTATATGCGCGTTCTTTGGAGAGCTTTTCATTGTACTCATAACTTCCATCTGTGTCTGTAAAGCCTGCAACCCCAACCACTGTTTGCGGATAGTTGGCTAAAAGTGTGCCAACTTTTTCTACTTTTGCGTGTGCACTATGCTGTAAAACGGCAGAGTTGCTTGCAAACATCATCGGATCTCTAAAAATAATCTTGACATGTGTAGGAGTCTTTGAGACGATGATTTGATTGTTTGGGTCTAGGGGAGCGAGGGGGTCATTGTTGACGCCTGTACCCAATGCCTTCGCTATATCATTGGCTTGAGTGTCCATACTGTAGCCGATACCACCTCCAAGTGCTGCCCCGAGTAGCCCACCTATGACCGCGCTTTTTGCGTCGTGACCACCTGTATTAAATCCTATGATAGAACCCGCCAAAGCTCCTGCCGCTGCGCCTGTTTTGGTACGATCATAACTTTCGTCTTGTACGAGTCCTGGTTGATTGTAGCATCCTGTTAGCATCCAAAGTGCAAGTGTTGATGCAAGTATGGGTTTGAATTGTTTCTTCATCGTATTTATTTCCTTTTAGATTTATTCCCATCCGCCTGTTTCTATGGGTTCTGGATTTTGCTGGTCTATGACGCTACCTACGCCTGCACCAAGAGCAGTCCCAAGGAGACCACCTACGAGTGCATGTTTTCCTTTGTTGTGGCCTTTTGCATTGTAGCCAATAATTGAACCTGCCAAAGCACCTGTTACTGCTCCTGTTTGTGTTGCATTGCTGGGAAGCGCTTCATTTCCCGCACAGCCACTTAATACCAATGCGATAAGTGCCAAAAAAGCGCTATTCTTTAAGCATTTTTCTCTCATGCGTTTTTAAAGCCTTTCTTTTTTTAGTGTATTTTATCATAGAAATGTGTTAAAAGTGTGTCGTTATTTTTGTATGCCACTCAGATAAGGTTTTTTCAAATCCAATCTGTTTGCTATGATAGTATTTTTTGGGCGTACTTAGATAAGACTGAAGAACCCAACCGTTAAAATCATGCGGATAAAGATAGGCTTTAGCATGGGTTTTGATGTGGGATGGGATGGGATGGATAGCACCTGCTTGGATATCTTTCATAGCAACATTGATGGCAGTATAGGCGGCATTAGATTTAGGCGAAGATGCAAGGTAGATGACAAGCTGTGAGAGTGATATGCGTGCTTCAGGGTAGCCGATGTGTTTGACAATGTTGAGTGTAGAACTAGCAAGCGTAAGAGCAGGAGGGTTAGCATTTCCCACATCTTCACTGGCTAAGATAGCCAAACGACGCGCGATAAACGCAGCAGGCTCTCCTCCTTCAATAAGTCTAGCAAGATAATAAATGGACGCATCTATGTCTGAACCTCTGATGCTTTTAATCATCGCCGAAGTGAGTTCATAATGGCTTTCACTCTCAGAACTGCCTGCTTGGATGGCATGAGAGCGTATTTGTTTGAGTGTCAGAAGTGTGATGGGGTTTTGTACTGCTGCTGCACTTTCTAGGAGATTGAGCATCGCACGCACATCACCGCCACTTGAAAAAACAAGATACTCTTTTGCTTCTTCTTCTGCCACAAGTCCTTCTTTGCTCAGAATATCATCCAAATAGGTTCGCAGGCTTGCCTCGTCCACGCTATAAAGCTCAAATAGATGAGAACGGGAACGCATCGCCGCAGTGAGACAATAGTAGGGATTTTCTGTTGAGGCACCGATAATGAGACCTGCATAATTTTCCATAAAAGGCAAGAGAACTTCTTGTTGGTTTTTACTCAGCCGGTGAACCTCATCTATGAAAATGAGGGGTTTTTGAAGACTATGCTCAAATTCTTTGAAAATCTTTCGCACTTCTTCTATTTTGAGTGTGGTGGCATTTATTTCATAAAAGGGCCTATCTAGCACAGAAGCGATAATGCGAGCGAGGGTTGTTTTTCCGCATCCTGGTGGCCCATAAAAGAATGTGTGGGGCAGGGCATCAGTAGTAATGAGTCGCGACAAGACAGCATCTTTGCCTAGGAGGTGAGATTGTCCTATGATTTCATCAAGTCTTAAGGGTCTGTACTTGAGTGCAAGGGTGGACACGGTTACTCTTTGGGTTTAGATGTTTTAGGTTTTAGAGGCTGTGTCTCTTTTAGTTTTTTGATATGTGCGTTGCGTTCTTCTTGCCTGCGTGCATTTGCAGTATTTTTCATCTCAATTTCGGCATTGACGCGTCTGCGCTTGAGGAATTGATGGAGGTCATCATACTCTTTGCGGGTAAAGTAGCGTGTTTTATCTGTGGGTAGGTTGTTGAGTTCTACACCTCCAAATGCAACACGCTTTAAATCAAGTACTGTGGCATCAAAGTGTGCAAAAAAGCGTCTAAGTTCCCTGTTTTTCCCTTCTGTGATGGTAACACGAAGTTTGGTAAAACTTTTTCCCTCTGCTCTGATTTCATAGCGCGCAAAAGGTGCAAACTCCATACTGTAGATTTTAGACTTTTCGTGTGCACCTGCGCGCGCATCATCAAGTACAAGTCCTTCTTGCATGGCGGTGATTATCTCCTGCGTGATGGGTTTGTCTATTTTGATATTATAGGTACGGTCAAGCCCGCTTTCCATCAATGCAGTTGCCGCTTCTGTGTTATCTGTTAAGAGTAGAAGCCCCTCTGAAGCATAGTCCAGCCTTCCTACTGGGATGAAGTGCCTATATTTTCCTGGGAGTTTATGGTAAATTGTCGTGCGTCCTCTGTCGTCTTTTTTGGTAACCAAAACACCCTTCGGCTTGTTGTAGACAACGACAGTAAGTTCGGTGTTTTTTTTAATCATCTTACCCTTAAGGTAGATGTGCTCGTCTTCATTCACTTCATAGGCAAAATCTTTCAGCACTTTTTTGTTAAGTGTCACCTCTCCTGCTTCTATGAGCATGTCAGCTTCTCGTCTTGAGTATTTGCTGTGGTGCGATATGTATTTGTTTAATCTCATGGTATTTGTGCCTCTTATTTACTTTTAATGCCTGCATTGATGAGGTCGTGGATATGTAAAACACCGACGATAGCCCCATCCATATTGGTGATAACCAACAGTTGGATTTTGCCTTGTTCGATGATTTCAAGCGCTTCACTCGCTAGCAAGTCAGTATTGGTGTAGCTTTTGGGGTATTTGTTTGCATAATCAAGCGCAAGGTGCTCCAAGCTAAAGGCTTCGGTCATTAGTGCTCGTCTAAGGTCACCATCACTGAGGACACCCATAAGCTTATTTGCTTCATCAACGATGAGCACCGTGCCTAGCTTTCCTTCACTCATCACAACAATGGCTTCTTTTAAAAGAGCTGTATTTTTGATGATAGGCAGGTTTTTTGTACGCATCAAATCTTTAATGCGTACAAAAAGCTTTTTACCCAAAGAGCCTCCAGGGTGAAAAGAAGCAAAATCCTCCTGTTTAAACCCTCTTTTTTGCATCAAAGCGATAGCCAAGGCATCACCAAGAGCCATTGTTAGGGTAGTGGAAGTTGTGGGTGCTACACCAAGCGGACACGCTTCTTTTTCTACTGAAATATCCAAAAAAACATCTGCATACGCTCCAAGGGTGGAATTTGGATTTCCCGTCAGTGCAATAAGTGGTATCTCAAATCGTTTGATATGAGGAAGTATTTTGGTGAGCTCTTCACTTTCACCACTGCTACTTATGGCTAGCAGAGTATCCTCTTTGCCTATCATCCCCAAATCCCCATGCAGTGCTTCTGTAGGATGCAAAAAAAAGCTAGATGTCCCTGTGCTTGCAAAAGTAGCAGCCATTTTTGCGCCCACCAAACCAGATTTGCCCACGCCTGTGATAATGAGCTTGCCTTTGGTGGCTAGTATAATATCGATGGCATCTAAGAAAGTTTGATCAAGCCTTGTGGCTGCTTTATAGAGCGCATCAGCTTCTATGTGAAATGTCTCTTGCGCAATGTGAATAAGATTCATACTTCTACTTTTGTATTTTTTGTGATTATAGCATAGCTTAAAGCAGAGGCGGACAACTTCTGGTGAACAGAAGTTGTCAAAAGATTACACGATAAAGATGCTTGGGATGATAAGCGGGTATCTCTTTGTGGTACGATACACATGTTTTCTTAGCACATTGCGAATCTCTTCTTCCACATTTTTGTGGTCTTTGAGTGCTTCAGGTTTCATGTTGAGCATCATGGTCTCAAGTAGCACTTCTATCTCTTTGGCAAAGTTTTTATCTTCTTTGTCTGCTACGATTCCGTGTGATGTCACGACAGGCTTACCGACGATGCGTTGGTTGCTTTGGGCTATTTGTGCGACAACATTGACGATACCGTCTTCTGCGAGTTTTTGTCTGTCAAGAACAACATCGTTTTCGATTGTCATATTGTTTTGGTTGTCGATGTAGGTTTTGCCGCTTTTGACTGTTTTGACTTTTTTGATGTATTTGGTGGTGATTTCTACCTGGTCTCCATCAGTCATCAGCAAGATATTTCGCTCATCCACACCACACTCTACGGCTGTTTTTGCATGTTTTGCAATGTGGTTATATTCTCCATGCACAGGCAAGAAGAACTTCGGCTGGATGAGTCTGAGGATGAGCTTTTGTTCTTCTTGCGCTGCGTGACCTGAGACATGAATGTCAGCAAACTCTTTATAGCGTACCGTGACACCTGCTTTCATGAGTTTATTCATCAATTTAGAGACAGAGCCTTCATTTCCAGGGATAGCAGAAGCCGAGATAATGACAGTATCGGAAGGCTTAAGCTTGATGTGTCTATGCTCATCGGTTGCCATGCGGTTAAGCGCTGCCATGGTTTCACCTTGAGAACCTGTGGTGACGATAAGCACTTCGTGATCGGCATACTTTGGCACTTCATGCACTTCAATGAAATGTTTGTCTTCAATGTCCACAAAGCCAAGCGCTCTGTTGGTCTCCACATTTCGCTCCATCGAACGCCCGATAACACAGACTTTTCTGCCTTGTTTTACCGCTCTTTGCATGGCCTGAAAGATACGGTGAACATTGGATGAAAAGGTAGACATAATCACCCTACCTTTTGCAAGTTCAAAAAGTGTATCAAAGGTTTTTCCTACCACTTTTTCACTCTTAGTAAACCCAGGATTATGAGAGTTGGTTGAGTCGGAAAAAAGACACAATACTCCCTTTGCCCCATAATACGCATAACGGTGTAAATCCATCGTATAGTCATCGACTGGTGTATGGTCTACTTTAAAGTCTGCGGTGTGAATGATGGTTCCTGCAGGCGTCTCTATGGCAAGCGAACAGGCATCGATGATGGAGTGGGTATTGTGCATCCACTCTATTTGCATATCTCCGATGGTGTATTGTTTGCGCAGTACGACAAAATTGAAATATTTTGTATCCGCACTCAAACCATGCTCGTTAAATTTGTTTTCTACCATGGCAAGTGCAAGCGGTGTACCATAAATAGGGAATTTGAGCTCTTTGAACAGGTACGGCATCGCACCGATGTGGTCTTCGTGACCATGGGTGATGATAACAAAGACTTTTTTGTCTTTGAGTGTATGAAGATAAGAGAAATCAGGCACCAGTATGTCTACACCATGCATCGTTTCATCAGGGAAGCTCATCCCCACATCAATGATAATCGCAGTGGTTTCGGTCTCAAATACTGCCATATTCCCACCGATTTCTCCGAGTCCACCCAGTGGCGTGAAGCGTACTTTTCCTTGGGCGTTCATGTTAATCTGTTTCCAAGGGTTCATGGTTGCATCTTTTACACGGTTGTTTTCTTCAAGGGCAGCTCTCATCGCTTCATTGACAGTGGTTGGGTTTTTTCTTTTAGGCTTATTTTTATTCCCTCCTCTGTTGGCGTCTTCCTCATTTCGGTTTGGTCTGTTGTTGTTCGGTGTGTTTCGTTGTTCGGTATTGCTTCTATTGAAGTTTGGTTTTCTGTTGGGATTTGGTCTATTCTGATTTTCAGTATTTTGCTCTTGTGTGTTTTTGTTTGGATTTGGTTTATGATTTGGATTGGGTCTTCTGTTTGGATTCTGAGTATGTTCACCTTGCGTATTACTTGCCTGTGGCGCATTGTTTTGTCTATGCGGATTAGGTCTTCTGTCTCTAGGAGCCTCTGTTCTGGGTGTTTTCGGCTCTTGATTTTGATTGTTTTCGTTGTGTGGTTTGTTGTTTTCCATCTAAATTATCCTTTAATTTATTGTATATCCGATGATAAATAGATGTCTCAGCTTCATGAGGTCGTAAGCTAGGGCTAAGCTCTAGCTCATCAAAAATCGCATTAACGCTATCTTTTGAAAAAACTGTCATAAGATTTTTTGAGAGCTTTTTGCGGGGTTGCGAAAATGCAATCTTTAAAAATGCTTCAAACTTCTCGTCATCTTGTGAACAGTTTTTTTCTATTAAAAGCACGGCAGAAATAACGCTGGGTGCAGGGACAAATGCTTCGGGCTCAACCTCGAAACAGAGTGTCGCAACACCAACGCTTGAAGCAAGCACAGAAAGAGCGGAAAACTCTTTTTGTTTGACACTTGCAGCAAACTTAAGCGCAACTTCTTTTTGAACCATAACCAGAACAGACTGGCAGTGCTCATCTTTTAGTGCTTTTAATATGATAGCGGTCGCGATATAATAGGGCAGGTTGGCTACCAAATGATAAGATTCATCCAATAAACTTCCCGACACCCAACGCTCAAGCACATCGCCACACCGTAATTCAAATCGCCCATTTTGTATAGGTGCTTCAAATTCGGTTTTAAGATGCTCGCATAATCTTTTATCAACCTCAAATGCTGTGACATTTCGAACTTTTACAAGCTCTTTGGTTAAATCACCTAAGCCAGGCCCAATTTCTGCAACCCTTAGGCTGTCATTGGGCATCGCTTGGATGATTTTGTGTAGATATACATCATTTTTTAGAAAATTTTGACCAAATTTTTTAGAAGCAAATTCGGCTAAATTTTCGATAATCATACTACATTAAACCTTTATAACTCTATGCTAATCCCCTATTTGGGATAATCTTTGTATAATCTTAGCATAATTTAAGAAGAAGTTGGATGATTATGGACTATTTTGCAAAACGCATCATACCTTGTCTTGATGTGAACGAAGGACGCGTGGTTAAGGGTGTCAATTTTGTTGGCTTGCGTGATGCAGGAGACCCAGTCGAAGTAGCGAGGCGCTACAATGAAGAAGGAGCAGATGAGATAACTTTTCTTGACATTGGTGCTAGTCATGAGGGGCGTGGTACGATTGTAGATGTAGTAAAAAAAGTTGCCAAAGAGGTGTTTATCCCGCTAACTGTTGGCGGAGGGATACGCGAACTGGCTGACATCTACAATCTTTTAAATGTTGGGTGCGACAAGGTAAGCATCAACTCTGCAGCGATTAAGAGACCTACTTTTATAGAAGAAGGGGCAAAACGCTTTGGTTCTCAGTGTATCGTGGTGGCGATAGATGCCAAAAGAGTGGATGAGAACAAATGGCATATCTTTACCCATGGTGGACGAAATGATACGGGCAGAGATGCTCTTGAGTGGGCAAAAGAAGCGTATGATAGAGGTGCAGGCGAACTGCTTGTGACCTCTATGGATGCTGATGGTACAAAAGCAGGGTTTGATAATGTTCTCAATAAAAAAATTAGTCAATTGGTCAATATCCCTGTTATCGCGTCAGGTGGAGCAGGAACAATGCAACATATAGAAGAAGCATTTACGCTTGGTCATGTTGATGCAGCCTTGGCCGCTTCGGTGTTTCACTTTAAGGAGATTGACATCATGGCACTTAAACACTATCTGCATGAAAAAAATATTTCGGTGAGGATATAAAAGATGTTTATTTGCGCAGGAGAGAGTGAGCAGTTTGATTTTGCAGTTCCTGTGGGTATCGGCATGGTGGATGTATCTATTAATCTGACAAGACTTTGCATGGCTCAAAAACCCTCTTTTTTGTTGTTCGTTGGCACGGCTGGCTCTTATGGCGAAAAAAAACTTTTTGATATTATTGAGTCCAAATCAGCGACTCAAATAGAAAACAGTTTTTTTACAAATAATGCATACACGCCTCTGGACAATATGGTCTCCACAGCAGAAGATGTTTCACATGAAACTATTGTAAATTCTTCTAACTATATCACAAGAGATAAAGAGGTCGCAAAGGTATACCTTGCAAAAAATATTCATTTGGAAAATATGGAATATTACGCCGTATTAAAAGTAGCACAAACATTTGGCGTGCCTGCTGCTGGCATTTTTATTGTGACCAACTACTGTAATCAGGATGCGCATGAAGAGTTTCTGTGCAATCACAAAGAGGCAATGCGTAGACTTAGCGTATATGTCAAAAAGCAAAGATAGATTTTATGGAGCAATTATGGAAAAAAAAATAATTCAAGATTTGACAAAAGAAGAACTGGCTGAAGTTATCAAGCCTTCTTTTAGGGCTAAACAGATTTATCAATGGATTTATCACCAGTATGCCAATTCATTTGAAATGATGAAAAATCTTCCCAAAGAGATGCGCGAAAAGTTAGAGGAAGACTATACACTTACGCCACTAAAGACTGTTATGGTTCAAAATTCCAAAGACGGAAGTCGGAAATATCTTTTTGAGCTTCATGACAAACATACCATCGAAGCCGTACTGCTACTGATGAGAGAAAAAGAGTACCATGAAGATGGCTCTGTGAAGCATCAGGAGCGTTATACGGTGTGTATCTCATCTCAGGTAGGGTGTAAGGTTGGGTGTGCATTTTGTTTGACTGCAAAGGGCGGTTTTATGCGTAATTTAACAGCTGGAGAAATCGTCGAACAGTTACGAATGATCAAAAAAGACAACAACATCGATGCCAACCGCCGTGTCAATATTGTCTATATGGGTATGGGTGAACCCCTTGACAACCTCGAAGCCGTTGCCAAATCGGTCAAGATATTTGCAGACCCAGAGGGTATGGCGATTGCCACACACAGGCAAACCATCTCTACCTCAGGTCTGAGTACCAAGATAGAAAAGCTCGGTAAAATGGGGCTAGGCATCAATCTTGCTATCTCTCTCCATGCAGTGGATGATGAACTTAGACAGCAGTTGATGCCTATCAATAAAGCATACAATATCCAGTCCATTATCACTGCGGTAAAAAACTTTCCTGTCAATGATAGAAAAAGAGTCATGTTTGAGTATCTTGTCATCAAAGATGTCAATGATGACATCTCTGCCGCGAAGAAGTTATTGAGTCTTTTGGATGGGATTAAGGCCAAAGTAAATCTTATTTATTTTAACCCTTATGGAGGGACTGAGTTTAAACGACCGAGTGAAAAAGAGATGAAAAATTTTCAAGAGTACCTAACATTGCGAGGGTTGCATTGTACTATTCGTGAGTCAAAAGGGCTAGACATCTCTGCCGCCTGCGGACAGTTAAGAGAGCAAGAATTAGCAGGAGAAGTATAAGATGCCAAATCTAGAACTGTTTATGCTGGGGTTTATCATTGTGGTGGCAGTTGTCGCGATAGGGTGGTTTATCTATGACGCACGAAGTGATGACGAGAAGTAGTTTCAGCCTCTACTTCTCCCTTTTTATCTTAAACCAAACACGCCCTTATGTGTTAAAAATTCTTGTATTTTTTGCACAGATAAGATGACTCATTTGAGAAAAATCACTCCTACTTTCCACATAAAATCTAGGCCCAAAATCAAAAGATAGACTTTGAGCATGTAACATAAGCCTGCTTGCGCCTGTTCGCAGCATTCTGTCGTGGGCGTCTAATGTATCTTCGAGATAATGGGTCGCGGTCTCAAAACTTGTTCCATAAAGAGGGTCGCCCAAAATAGGATGTTTCACGTGAAACAAATGAACCCGTATTTGGTGTGTTCGTCCTGTGTGAGGGTAGCAGGCGACAAGTGTAGCATCTAACACTTCGTCATATTTAAGCGGAATAAAGTCAGTATGTGCGCTCTTTCCCCCCTCGGAGATAAACACTTTATGCTTAGATTGACTGTAATCATTGCTTATTTTGATGCGTTCAGAAGAAGAAAATGGCTCTATCAGTTTGCCCTCTACCCAAGCAAGATAGCTTTTTTGAACAACCCTGTTCTCAAAAGCAGACTTAAGAAAAGTTTCCGACCTCTTGTGTTTACTTGCCAAAAGTAGACCTGAAGTTTCCATGTCGATACGGTGCGCAGCATTTGCTTCATCACTCCCAAAGGTGCGGATTTCATCCAAAAGTGAGTAAGGAGTAGCCATAGTGTTGGGGTGTACGAGTACTCCCGAAGGTTTCTCAAAAACCATAAAATCTTTAGTGCGAAAGAGTGGTTGATTCCCTTGTGAGGTGGGCTTGAAGTACACAATCTCGACTTCACCTTCGATGTGTGTATGGCTTGTATTGAAAATAGACTCGCTGTTGATAAGGAGTCTGCCTTTAGAGAGTACTCTTTGTGCCTGCCCTTGCGTAAACCCAAAGGTGTTCATGATAAATAAAAATGCAGGCATCTTTTGGGGCACGATGAAGGACTCTTTGACAAATGGCATACCCGCTTCACCTTTATGTAACTGCTCTTTTGCTAGAATTGTATCAAATTTTTAGAGATACAAGGGTATGTGATGGTAGAACGATACGCACGAGAAGAGATGGCAAGCAAGTGGACGATGCAGGCAAAGTATGATGCATGGCTTGAGGTAGAAATCGCTGTTGTTAAAGCATGGAATAGACTAGGGCTGATTCCCGATGATGATGCACAAAAAATTGTCAATAATGCAGGTTTTTCTATCGAGCGTATTGATGAAATAGAAGCGGTAACCAGGCATGATTTGATTGCTTTTACCACCTCTGTTTCTGAAACACTGGGTGAAGAGAGTCGCTGGTTTCATTATGGTATGACCTCGTCAGATACTGTAGATACTGCCGTAGCACTACAGATGACTGCTTCACTTGCTATCATCATAGAAGATGTCAAGATGATGATGGAGTCTATCAAAAAACGCGCTTTTGAGCATAAGATGACACTCATGGTTGGCAGAAGCCATGGCATACATGGAGAGCCTATTACCTTTGGCTTGGTGCTAGCGGTATGGTACGATGAGTTGGCGCGTCATCTTGAAAATCTTGAGCAAACCATGAAAGTGATACGCGTAGGTCAAATCTCAGGAGCGATGGGAAACTTTGCCCATGCACCCCTAGAACTCGAAGAGTATGCGATGGAAGAGCTTGGACTCAAACCTGCGCCAGCTTCCAATCAGGTCATCCAAAGAGACAGATATGCTAGATTGGCCACTGCGTTGGCACTACTTGCCTCAAGTGTAGAAAAGTTTGCCGTGCAAGTACGACATTGGCAGCGTACGGAGGTGTATGAATGTGAAGAGTATTTTGCAAAAGGGCAAAAAGGCTCATCAGCCATGCCGCACAAAAGAAATCCTATCTTGACGGAAAACATTACAGGTTTGGCGCGGATGATTCGTGCGTACGCTTTGCCTGCCATGGAAAATGTTGCCTTATGGCACGAGCGAGACATCTCACACTCCTCTACCGAGCGTTTTTGGTTACCTGACTCTTTTATCACTTCAGATTTTATGCTGCACCGCATGAACACTGTGATTGCAAATCTTACCGTTATGCCTGAAAACATGATGAAAAATCTCAATCTTACGGGCGGTCTTGTTTTTTCACAGCGGGTACTGCTTGAACTTCCTAAAGCAGGCGTGAGTCGTGAAGATGCTTACAGGATTGTCCAGCGCAATGCCATGCGGGTATGGGAAGAGATACAGCAAGGCAAACCGACAACAAACGAAAAAGGCGAGTCGCTGTATCTTCAGTATCTTCTGGGAGATGAAGAGCTTGGAAAGTCCTTGACAGAGGAACAGATACGAGAGTGTTTTAGCTTTGAGTACTACACAAAAAATGTAGATAAAATATTTGCCCGTGTTTTTAAATAAGGCTGTTTTCCCCGCGTGATTCTCTAAAGGGTGCGCGAGGAATCACTTCCATCCTCTCTTCTCTCCTATTATCAAATCTTATCAATAAAATGCCTAAAAATGATACATTATTTCAAAAGCACACAAGGATAATTTGAGTAAAATCAAAGTTATTATTTTGTCCAACTTTGGGCATAAGTGTTGATTTTAGGAGAGAAGATGATCAGAGTTGTAAAGCGAAATGGTAGAGTAGAAACACTAGATGTAAGCAAGATTCAAAAATACACAGCCGCTGCAGTAGAAGGGCTTGTGCGCGTAAGCCAAAGCGAGCTTGAAGTCGATGCCAAGCTACAGTTTCGTGACATGATCAGTACTGAAGAGATACAGCAAACACTCATCAAAACCGCGGTAGACAAGATAGATATTGATAGACCAGATTGGACTTTTGTGGCTGCAAGACTCTTTTTGTATGACACCTATCACAAAGTAACAGGCTTTACAGGGTATCACCATCTTCGCGACTATTTTGAGATGGGCGAAAAAGAGGGGCGCATCGTACTGGGGCTTAAAGACAAGTATGATTTGGATGATCTCAATGCTTACATCAAGCCAGAACGGGATTTACAGTTTAATTATTTGGGTATCCGTACTTTGTATGACCGCTACTTGATCAAAAACAGAGAAGGGGTACCTATAGAGCTTCCACAGCAACTTTTTATGGGTGTGGCGATGTTTTTGGCGCAAAATGAATTTGATTGCCAAACATGGGCAAAGAAGTTTTATGACATTTTGAGTAAGTTTGAAGTGATGGCGGCAACACCGACTTTATCCAATGCGCGCACACCAAGACATCAGCTTAGTTCATGTTATATCGGTTCAACGCCAGATAACATCGAAGGGATTTTTGACTGCTTTAAAGAGATGGCGTTACTTTCCAAATTTGGTGGAGGTATCGGGTGGGACTGGTCGTTGGTTCGCGGTATGGGTTCATTTATTGATGGACACAAACATGCAGCAGGCGGTATCGTGCCTTTCTTGAAAATCGCCAATGATGTGGCAATAGCAGTCGACCAGCTAGGGACGCGTAAGGGCGCGATAGCCGTCTACATCGAGCCTTGGCATGTAGATATTCGTGAGTTTCTTGATCTGAAGAAAAACTCAGGAGAAGAGCGTAGGCGAGCTCATGATCTTTTTCCTGCTATTTGGCTCAATGATTTGTTTATGCAAAGGGTAGAGGCTGATGAGATGTGGACACTGTTTGATCCTTTTGAGGTGAGTGAGCTGACAACACTCTATGGTGAAGCATTTGAAAAACGCTACATAGAGCTTGAAAGCTCTGAAGAGAAGATTAGCAGAGAAAAAATCTCGGCCAAAGGTCTTTGGAAAGAGATGCTTCGCTCTTACTTTGAAACAGGCAATCCGTTCTTGACATTTAAAGATACGGCAAATAAAGCCAACCCCAATAAACATGTCGGTGTTATCCGAAGCACAAACCTTTGTACGGAGATTTTTCAAAACACTGCGCCCAATACCTATAAGACACGACTTGTATATGAAGATGGAAGCAGTGAAGCTTATGATGAAAACGAGATGCTTACAGTGGGCAATGGCATGACAAAACCAGCAAAAAAAGTTACCGCGCTTGACACACTAGGCGGTAAACAAGTTTGGATTGTTGACAAGGAAAAAACAGATGGTGACACTGCGGTCTGCAACCTTGCCTCGGTCAATCTTGCCAAAATACATACCCAAGAAGATTTTGCGCGTGTTGTCCCTACAGCGATTCGTATGCTTGACAATGTGATTGATCTGAACTTCTACCCTTTAGAGAAAGTAAAAAAAACCAATGAAAAATCACGCTCTATTGGGCTGGGTGTTATGGGTGAAGCACAGATGCTTGCTGAAGCAAAGATAGAGTGGGGAAGCCATGAGCATCTGACCAAGATAGATGAAGTGATGGAGTCATTCTCCTATTATGTGATTGAAGCATCAAGCAACTTGGCACTAGAGAAAGGAAAGTACCCGACCTTTGAAGGTTCAGACTGGTCCAAAGGAATCTTCCCTATAGATAAAGCCAATGACAATGCATGTAAACTGGTTGACAGAGGTGGTCTCTTTGGCTACAGTCATGATTGGCAGGCACTGAGAGCAAAAGTGAAGACGGACGGTATGAGAAACGGGTATCTCATGGCGATTGCACCAACTTCTTCCATCTCTATTTTGACAGGTACGACACAGGCGATTGAGCCTGTGTATAAGCGAAAATGGTTTGAAGAAAACCTCTCGGGGCTCATCCCTGTCACTGCGCCCAATCTCACTGCAGATACATGGCAATACTATACTCCTGCCTACGAACTTGATCAAAACATCCTCATTAAAGCAGGTGCGATTCGTCAAAAATGGCTCGATCAGGGGCAGTCGCTCAACATTTTCATCACCCTTGATAAAGCCAGCGGTAAGTACCTCAATGAGATTTATATGAATGCATGGAAGTTTGGACTTAAATCTACCTATTATTTAAGAAGTCAGTCGCCTGAATCTTCCAATGATGTAGAAGACAGAAGCCAAGAGTGTGTCGGGTGTCAATAAAACAAGGATCAAAAATGAAACAATTTGTAAATGTAAGCGTGGAACTAGCAGGCAACAGTTATTTTGAGGGTGCAGTGACAAGCCGTACGCTGCATTTTAGTGACGGAAGCAGAAAGACATTGGGTTTTATGTTGCCCGGCACATACACTTTTGGTACAGGTGTGGCAGAATTGATGGAGATTACTTCAGGCGATGTGCGTGTCAAGTTGCCAGATTCAGATGAGTGGATGAGTGTTCAAAGTGGAGAGTTCTTCAATGTGCCAGAAAAGAGTTCATTTGATATAGAAGTTAAAAGCATTACGGACTATTGCTGCTCTTATTTGTAAAACCTTTTTTATCAAGATAAGCTAAAAGAGGGTCACAATCAATTTCACGAGAGGAAGATAAATGTTTAAAGGGTTATTTTTAAAACATATGCGCGAAAGTATGCTTGATACTTTAGGAATGGATCGTTTCCTTGACATCCTTAAGCAGTTGATTCGTACGCCATCAGTAGTAGGAGCAGAACATCCTTTTTTTCTGGTACTCAAAAGAGAGCTTGAAGAGATTGGGGTGGAGACCACCATGTATGAAGGAGTTCTAGTTGCTGAAGGAGGTGACCCAGAGAGCGGGATGATAAGCGCACACATAGACCGCCATGGCTTGGTGTGTACGGGTCCAAATGAGTTCCAATATGCAGCATTTACGGCACATAATAGGGGAGACCTTACGGGGGACTCGGTGTCGGAAAAAACCTATAAAGATATTATGGGTAGATTTATCAACCAGCGTGTTCAGGCATACAATCCATGGTCAGGCGCTTATTTGGGCATGGGAGAGATAGACAATGCATATGTCTGTGATCGTAGAGCAAACTTACTTTTTAATGTAAAAGGACTGGAGCACTTGCACGCAGGAACGCCAGTAGCCTTTGTTGATACCCTCAAATATGAAGAGGGGTATCTCTCTGCACAGCTTGACAATGTATTGAGTGCGGCAATCATTCTTTTTCTGTATGAGAGAGGGTATCAGGGTAGAGCCTTTTTTACAGCATCAGAAGAAGTAGGTAAGAGTTGGCGTTTTTTGCTTGAATGGTTTAGAGGAAGAGATGTATGCACGGATGAACTTTTGGTACTCGATACCAGTCCTTATCCTGATAGAAAAACGGCAGATGCGCAGCATGTCGTACTAAGACATAAAGATGCCAATGCTTCTTTTGCTTCACCTTTGACAAAAAAGATTACAGATATTTGTCACACGCTGTCAATCAAATATGGCTATAAAGATGAATTTATAGAAAAGACAAATGAGAATCTTTTGGCACAAAACAAGCCCATATACTCTCTAGGAAGTACAGAAATGGGCAGGCTTGTAAGGGCTAGCGATGGTGCCATACAAGGCACAACATTTCAATTACCCACAACAGGGTATCATACAACCAGCGAAACAGTCTCTATCATTGCGGTGATGGATGTGGTGAGGGTGTTAGAGACACTCTATATCAAGGGGGCATAAAGGATATAAATGGAGATAATAGGCTATATAGAGACCATCAATTTACCCGAACTTGACCTTTTTGGTTTAGATGCAAAGATTGACACAGGTGCGGATTCATGCTCTATACATTGTGATGAAATCATGGTTGAGGGAGATCAGGTAACTTTTTTATTGCATGACAACATTCATGAAGCATACCATGGAAAAAAAATCACCTTAGCGATTGCAAAGCGCAAAAAAGTAAAAAGCTCAAACGGAAAAAGCGAAGAGAGGATTTTTATTCATTCTTCTATTCAATTGGGTTGCAAAAGTTACCAAGCTGAGATATCATTGAGTAATCGTGAAAACATGAGGTATCCTATGCTAATAGGAAGACGGTTTATGTCGCATCGCTATCTTGTGGATGTTTCAAGAAAATTTATCACAACAAAGGAAGTCTAAATGACGGTATACATACTCTCAAGAAATGAAGCATTGTACTCGACGAAGCGGTTACTAGAGGCGGGGGAAGCAAAAGGTTGGAAAATCCGCGTGATTGACTACCTGATGTGTACGATTGAAATCATGAAGGGTGAATTGGCTGTTGTCTATAAGGGCGAATTGCTCCCTGTGCCTGATGCGATTATTCCACGAATCGGAGCAAGTCGAACATTTTACGGTACTGCTATGGTGCGACATTTTGAAATCATGGGAGCTTTTTCTGTTGCAGGAAACCTTGCTATTGCACGATCAAGAGACAAGCTAAGAAGTCTTCAAGTGCTTGCAAGACAAGATGTTGATATGCCAAAAACCGTATTTGCTTCCAACAAGGCAAATGCAAAAGATGTTATCAAGCTTATCGGCGGCACGCCTTTGGTGCTTAAAATTCTCGAAGGCACACAAGGGGTAGGCGTGGTACTCGCTGAGACACAAAAGGCAGCACAGTCCGTTTTGGATGCATTTTATGGGATGGATGTTAACCTCTTGGTGCAAGAGTTTATCAAAGAAGCTGGGGGCGCTGACATACGCGCTTTGGTTGTCGACGGTGAGGTGGTGGGTGCCATGAAGCGTCAAGGCGCAGAGGGGGATTTTCGCTCAAATTTGCATCAAGGTGGTAGCGCTTCAAAATACAAACTCAATAAAAAAGAGCAGGAAACAGCACTTTCGGCTGCTAGTGCTATGGGTCTAGGGGTTTGTGGGGTTGATATGATACCCTCAGATAGAGGTCCTTTGGTGATGGAAGTAAACTCTTCGCCTGGATTAGAGGGCATTGAAAAGGCTACGGGTATTGATATTGCGGGCAAGATGATGGATTATATTGAAAAAAATATTACCCCAAGCCCTGACAATAAAAAGCCCCGTCGCAAAAAAGACAATATCGGGGCCTAAGAGTGGAGAAGCTATATCTCTAGCAGTTCCTTGCTAGATATCAAGTGCCATCCTAGCTAAAGCCAATATTAGTATAATGATTGTATTTTAAATCACCAAAAAACAATCAAGGTCTAAAGATGGAACGCAAGAAAATATACAATCCAGAATCACAAGAAAAAACAAGTGAACGCAAGATATTTGGCGGTGACCCTAGCGGTATTTTTGAACTTAATGACATCAAATACCAATGGGCATACAATCTTTGGGAGATGATGCTCAACAACACATGGTTTCCCAAAGAAGTAGACATGACACGCGATGTCAATGACTACAAGTATCTCACCGATGCAGAAAAATCAGCGTACGATAAAGTACTTGCCCAGCTTATTTTTATGGATTCGCTTCAGACCAATAATATTATGGACAACCTCAACCCGTTTATTACCTCTCCAGAGATTAACTTGATTTTGGTCAGACAGGCATTTGAAGAGGCTTTGCACTCTCAGAGCTACGCGGTGATGGTAGATAGTATCTCTACGAACTCTAAAGAGATTTATGAACTGTGGCGAAGAGATATGATGTTAAAAACCAAAAACGATGCCATTGCCAAGGTGTACGAAGAACTTTCAAGCAATCCAACTGACAGCACTATCGTGAAAGCAATGTTTGCCAATCAGATTCTTGAAGGGATTTATTTTTATAGTGGCTTTGCCTATTTGTATACTTTGGCACGCTCAGATAAGATGTTGGGTACGGCGCAGATGATTCGTTTTATCCAAAGAGATGAAGTTACTCACCTTCTGCTTTTTCAAAATATGATAAATACTACCAAGAAAGAGCGCCCTGAACTTTTTACCAAAGAGCTTATGGATGAGGTGTATGAGATGTTCAGATCGGCGGTGAAGCTCGAGAGCGAATGGGGAGCGTACATTACACAAGGTCAGATACTCGGACTCACCGATAAAATCATAGAACAATACATTCAGCATCTCGCGGATAAAAGACTGCATGCAGTGGGGATGGAAAAGCTTTACAATGTGGAGCATCCAATAAAATGGGTCGATAACTTCTCGCAGTTCAATGACCAAAAAACGAACTTCTTTGAAGGCAATGTGACAAACTACTCCAAAGGTAGTTTGGATTTAGATGACTTTTAGGTCTTTGGATGTTTGAGTTTCCCTCACCTCTACAAGTCGCGACACTTCAGCTCCCTACTAGCACACGGTATCAGGAAAATCTTGACACATTGCTTGCGTACCTTAGGGCTCACCAAGAAAAACGACTTATCGTTGCGCCTGAAGTATTTTTAACCTCTTTTGATTATGACCATATGCCTACAGCGGCGAAATTTTCTGCCAATGCACTCAGAAGTCTTAAAAAAGAAACAGGCGAGCAAATACTGGTTTTAACGCTTATACTTCAAGAGGGAGATGGCTTTGTGAATCAAGCAGTGGTTATCCACAAGCACAAGGTCATACACAAGCAAAACAAGGTAAAACTTTTTAGATTGGGAGATGAAGACAGTTATTTTGTTGCGGGCAAAAGGAAAAAAATTAGCCCTTTTGAGATAGAGGGAACAAAAGTCGCGGTATTGATTTGTTTTGAGTTACGCTTTAAGGAGTTATGGAAGCAAGTCGAGGGTGCGGATGTGATACTCGTACCAGCAAGATGGGCGAAGGCACGCAAAAGTCACTTAGAGATACTTTCAAGGGCATTGGCAGTGATGAACCAATGTTATGTGATTGTCTCAAATAGCAGTGATATAGACATGGCATCGTCTTGCGCGATTGTCTCACCTGACGGGAAGGTGATGTCTGACGATAAGCTAGAGAGCATTGAGGGTACGATAGACTTTAGAGAGATTAAAAAAATGCGTCGCTATATTGTGATGAATTAAGGAAAAATATGAAAAGTATTTATGTTGTATTGCTGTGTTTGACTTCACTTTTTGCTTCCAAGCATGAAACCACAATAGAGGCATGTCACTTGGGTGATACAGCCGCGTGTTATGAGGCTGGACTCCTTCTTTTTGAAGAAGAGAAGAAAGAAGAGGGCGCAGAGTATATACGCAAAGCATGCAAGTATGGACATGAAAAAGCGTGTGATGCACTAGGAGAGTATCATCTAGGCAATAAGCATTACCAGGCTGCAAAACCTTACCTTGAGACATCGTGTGCCAAAGGTATTCGAAGTGCGTGTGAAGGATTGGGGACGATGTATAGAGATGGGCTTGAGACTAAGCAGGATGATGTCAAGGCTAGAATGTTTTACGAGAAAGCCTGTGAGACAGGAAGCAAAGATGCCTGTATTAATGTAGCCTTGATGTATCGTGGTGGTTTTGGTGTAGGCAAAAGCAGAGAGCAAGAAAAACACTATTACCAAAAAGCCTGCACCCTTCAGAGTAAAGCTGGATGCAAGAGCTATACGCAGATGGACAATGAGGATAAAGGCATCAGGCAGCCAGGTCTCATGGAGCAGCTGAAAAGCCTTTTTAACTAGATTTTGGGTAAAATGCTCGATTATTTGGGGCGAGGGTAGCAGTGATGATTAAAGCGATGCAGCGACAAAAGCTTGTGGAAGAGGTGGAAAAGCATTTTGCCTTGCAACCGTATGTCAAGGAAGCATTTTTAGCAGTTGATAGAGAGTTTTTTGTGCCAACACAGTTTAAACACCTCTCTTATCAGCTTGATGCACTTCCTATGGCAGCGAGCCAGTGGATTTCTTCGCCACTCACCGTAGCCAAAATGACACAACACCTCGAGCTTGAAGGCATTGATTCTGTGCTTGAAATCGGTTGTGGTTCAGGGTATCAGGCGGCGATACTGAGTAAGATATGTCGGCGTGTTTTTACCATTGAACGCATTGACGAATTGCTTAAAGAGGCAAAAAATCGTTTTGTATTGCTTGGGATGAACAACATTATTACACGATTTGATGATGGACAAAGAGGATGGAAGCAGTATGCACCTTTTGAGCGCATCTTGTTTTCAGCCACTGCCAAAGAGATTCCCAAGGTGTTGTTTGAGCAACTTGCAGAAGAAGGAATATTAGTCGCACCCGTTGAAGTGTCAGATGGCTATCATGTTATCATGAGATATTATAAGAAAAATGGGCGTATCACTTCTGAATCTATCGAGCAATGTCTGTTTGTGCCTATTCTTGACGGCACCCAGAAGTAATTTTACCTTTTTAACTCAGGACACTCTAAGATTTCTGTAAGCTTTTCATAAACTTTATGTTATCATTTACAAAACTGTCAATAGGGATAGAGATGGAAAAACTGATGAAACCTGCAGAATATGCCCAAGAGATAGGTATCTCTAGGCAAGCGGTTTATGCGAAGATTAAACGCGGTATTCTAAAGACCAAAAGCGTAGAGGATAAGCTTTACATAGTGGTTGACACATCATCAAGAGAGTCCTTGCCTGCGCCTACCGTAGAATCAAGAGAACAAGAGAAAAGAGAAGCGACTGCTAAAACTTCCCACCTAACATCACAGGCTGACATTAAAGACTATAAAGCTTTGTTGCAAGCCAAAGATGAAACCATTACAGTCCTTAAGGGCACAGTAAAAGATTTGAAAAAGTCAAACAAGCAAATAAGCTCTACTTTGCGCGGTGAGATTGATTTGCTTAAAGATGCTTTTTATGAGATGCGAAAACTCTACGCCAATCAACTTGAGCATAAACGCTCAAGCGCAGAGCCCATAGAGGTTGTTTTTGAAGAGGCAGAAGGAAAAGAAAGCAGTAAAAAGTGGATAGGGCTTAAAAAGTTTCTCAAGCAATTCGATTATAGTAGTGAAAGTGAGAAAGAGCGCATGAGCAAACGACTCAAAAAAGCCTATAAAACAGGAGATGAACGGTTTAAAAAAGTAGAGGGAAAACTCAAAGTCGATACAAGCAAAAACTTTAGAGACATACTTCAATGAAACAGATACTAAATAATTTTTCAAAAGAATACAGCCTCTTTGTTGCAATTTTGGCTTATTTTTCCATTACTTATTTTGAACATACGCTAGTGCAGACGACTATGGGAAATCTTGTAGGTTTTGGTCTGCTGTTTGCAGTGATTATCTATACGGCGATGTCAGTCGCACATCATGCGGAAAAATTGGCAGAGAAATTTGGTGAGCCATACGGAACGCTCATCTTAACGCTATCGGCTGTGTTGGTGGAGATTGTTATCATTGCTATTATGATGGTGCATGAACACAATCCGCATTTGGCTCGTGATACTATCTACGCTGCTATTATGCTCGATATTAACGCACTTTTAGGGTTGGCCGCGATTATCGGAGGCATTAGGCATGGCGTACAACCTTATAATATCAATTCCTCCAATTCATATCTCTCCATGTTGCTAGTCGCTATCGGTATCGCCATGGTTGTGCCACATTTTGTTGACGCAGCACATCTTCAGGGCTATATGCTTTTTACTGTGATACTGTTTGTTTTGCTCTATATTACTTTTACGCGCATACAGGTTGCCTCTCACAAGTATTTTTTTGAGTATATTCCTCTGGAGTCTCAAGTCTGTGATATGAATGATGATACATGTCAGGATGCGACAATCAATGGTTGGTATCATGGCAGCAATCTCGTAGTCTCCATTATCATCATTGGCGTACTTTCCGAGGTTTTGGCTGTTTTTATGAGCAATACTTTGAGCGCCTATGGTTTACCATTGTCTATTGGTGCGGTAGGAGTTGCGGTGATTTCAGCTTCACCTGAACTCATCACAGCCGTGCGTGCAGCCCTTGACAATCGTATGCAAACGGTTGTCAATATTGCTTTTGGCGCATCTTTAGCAACAGTACTGCTAACAGTGCCTGCAATGATGATAGTGACATACGCCATCGGGCTAGATATAGACTTGGCTATCACACCCGTGCAGGGGGTGATGCTGGGATTGACATTACTGATTGGTATTGTTAACTTCAATGACGGTGAGACCAATGTACTTGAAGGGTTCTTGCATGTCGTTTTATTTGCGGTGTTTGTTTACCTGCTTTTTGTTTAGAGCCAGAGACTAAACAGATAATGCCTAATACGCTTTTAAGACAATGAAGACTATACTGCCAGTATTTACAAGAGTGATAACAATTATCATTTATGGAATAAACTGTGTTTGAAGGAAGTGATGTGGAAAAGATAACCATTGCATTGGCAGGACAACCGAATGTAGGGAAAAGTTCGCTGATTAATGCCATTTCCAACGCAAAACTCAGAGTAGGCAACTTCTCAGGCGTCACCGTTGACAAAACAGAAGTTCAATTTAACATTTGCGATGAGGTCAGTTGTAAAGAGTACCAAGTCCATATCGTCGATCTACCCGGTGCTTACTCTTTAACCGAGTACACCATAGAAGAAAAAGTCACCAAAAGTTTTTTGCAAAGTGATGAGTATGACATCATTGTCAATGTCGTTGACTCTACCAATTTACAAAGAAATCTCTTGTTTACAACACAGCTTCTTGAGACAGGCAAAAAAGTGATTGTCGCACTCAATATGGATGATGAAGCACAAAAAGAGGGCATCAAGATAGATGAAAAACAGCTCTCAGCTATACTCGGCGTACCGTGCATCAAAACCTCTGCTTCGGCTAAAACAGGCATCGAAGCACTTAAGGCAGCCATCATAAAAGTACATGCAGCCAAGGAGACGAGCGCAAAAGTCATTTACAGTGACCACATTGAAGAAGAGATTGACAGGGTTGTCTCCTTTTTGAAAGAAAAAAAGTACCAAAGCACCATTCCTTATCGTCAGCTTGCGGTGAGACTCTTGCAAGAAGATGTGGATGTGTATAAAAAAATGCATGATGAGCCTATCTGGATAGAGATGCTTCCCGTGATACGAGAAGGGCTTGCGCATCTTTATTTACACAGCAACACAAAAGACTTAAATGAGATATTTGCCGATGAGCATTTTGCTTTTGCCAAAGGTGCGAAGATGGAAGTGATGTCAGTTGCCGGCATGAAGGCGAAAAACCTGACCCAGCAGATAGACAATCTTCTGATCAATAAGTTTTTAGGCATCCCGTTATTTTTGTTTTTTATGTGGGGCTTGTTTCAGTTGACATTTGAGCTAGGCTCTATCCCTATGGATACTATTGGTTTGGTCTTTGGATGGTTTGGCAATCTGGCAAAGTCAGTATTGGGTCAGGGTGAGCTAGGTTCGCTGGTTGCAGACGGGATGATAGCAGGCGTAGGCGCAGTGGTGATGTTCCTGCCCAATATCATCATCTTGTTTGTCGGCATCGCACTGCTTGAGACTACGGGATACATGAGCCGTGTTGCTTTTTTACTGGATGGTTTTTTTCACAAATTTGGACTGCATGGTAAAAGCTTCATCCCTCTAGTCACTGGTTTTGGCTGCTCTGTGCCCGCGTATATGGCTGCGCGAACGCTTAAAAATGAAAAAGACAGACTCATCACACTTTTTATCATCGGGTTTATGTCCTGTGGTGCGAGGCTACCCATCTATGTACTCTTTACGGGTGCATTTTTTCCTCAAGATCAAGCTGGCAATATGTTGTTTGTCATTTACATCTCAGGCGCGATTCTAGGCTTGTTTGCTGCAAAAGTACTGAAGATGTTTGTATTTAAAGGTGAGGATGAGCCTTTTGTGATGGAGATGCCAAAGTACCGTATGCCCTCCTTTAAACTCATCTGGCACACCGTGTATGGCCAGGCAAAATCGTATCTGAAAAAAGCGGGAACTTTCATCTTGGCAGCCTCTATTTTGATATGGTTTGCAAGCAATTATCCCAAAAACAGTCTCCTTGAGGAGATGTATGCAGTCAAAATGGAACAGGCATCTAGCGCAGAAGTCAAAAGAGCGTTGCACAATGAACGCTCTTTAGCCTTGCTTGAGCAAAGTTATCTAGGCAAAATCGGTCATGCTTCAGAGCCTGTGTTTGCGCCGCTTGGATTTGATTGGCGTATGACAGTGGCATTGGAGGCGGGGCTTGCAGCAAAAGAGGTGGTCGTTTCTACCTTGGGTGTACTCTATGCCCTCGGAGATGAGGTGGATGAGGGCAATGCAGGACTGATTGCGCAAATCAAAGCCAATATCCCTTTTGCCTCAGCCGTCTCTTTTATTGTTTTTGTCATGATTTACTTACCTTGCTTGGCGGCCTCCATGGTATTTGCAAGGGAAGCAGGCGGATGGAAGTATTTGGTTTATCTCTTTGTGATGACCTCAGTAACGGCATGGATCCTGAGTTTTATCGCGTATCGCACTACCTTACTAATTACAGGAGTGTAAGATGTTTTTAAGTGATTTAAAAAAAGGTGACAGAGCTCAAATCGTCCAAATCCATGCAGACAAGCCACTCAGAGACCGACTGACTTCTTTTGGTGTGATGCGCGGAGAGATGCTGTGGATCAAGGGCTGCTCACTAGCCAAACAGACGATGGAGATAGAAGTAGGCTCAACACTCATTGCCCTACGCGCCCAAGAAGCTAAAAAGATAGAAGTGATACAGACAGACAAACCATAAATTTGCTATAATCATCCAATCAATCACAGCATGGGGAAAACATGACAGCAATCAAACATCGCTTAAGCCACTTATTTGCAATAATGGGGGTTTTAGTATTATTTTTTTCTTCCCCTATTTTTGGAGAAGATTCAAATATTCAATTTAAAGAGGTTTCCTCGATTGTTATTATGAATTCGCTACAAGAAGAACCGAAAGAGAGTTTTTTAAGACAACTTTACACACAACTTCTTTTTGTTCCTGTCTGGACAGATGAAGAGTCTCTTTCTGCTCTAGGCATAGAGCTTTTTTCTCAGATAAAAGAAGACAAGACACTTCAAGAAGACACTAAACTCTACCAAGATGCCTTAAGTTTAGAAGAAAAAGCAAGTGAAGTCTACACCGATGAAGCTACGGTGGCACAAAAAGTTGACCTTGAGCTTAAGATGTCTCAACTTTATGGAGGGTATGCAAATTATGCCTTATATGGCAGCATCAACTGGGGAGCATTTCAAGATAGACTGCACAATCTTAAAGTAGAAGACATCGGCGCAGCGTGGGTGACTTATAGACCAAAATTTGATGCAGCAAGTCTTTTGGAAAATGCTGTGTTTGGTGCTGGGCTTAAAGCGATGTTTGAGCAAGCCCAGCCAAAAGACTATGGATATAAAAAGCTTCGCGAAGCACTCATAACATACGAAGAGATGGCGCGTAACGGAGGATGGGAGCATCTTTCCATTAAAGGTACATTGAAAGTTGACAATGTCTATGCTGCTGTTCCTGCCTTAAGAGAAAGGTTGCGCATAAGTGATGACTATACGGGCTGTGATGAAGACGAGAGCACGACATTTGATGATTGCTTAAAAAAGGCGGTGGCGAGATTTCAAAAACGCCATGGTTTGACCGCAAAAGGGACAGTAGATGCGCCAACGCTAGCAGCACTGAATGTGCCCGTAGAGAAACGCATTGAACAGATTCGTTTGAACCTAGACCGTATCAAATGGCTCAATGAACGAGATGCCAAACGCCATATTGTGATTAATATTCCTGCATTTAGGCTGTTTTTTGAAGAAGACAAGGCACTTCGTCAAGAGATGCGTGTGATTACGGGGACAAAGAAGAATCCGACACCTATTTTCTCCAACGAAGTAGAGACTATCGTGCTTAACCCTTATTGGAATGTACCAAAAAGCATCATACAAAAAGAGATGATACCTAAACTACTCAGAAATGCGAATGCGATGAAGCGAGAGCGCATAGAGATTCATCAAGGATGGGAAGAAGATGCAAGCGCAGTCAATCCTGCTTCTGTAAACTGGAGTCAATACCGCTATAGCAAGTCAATGCCCTATCGTTTTGCACAGTCCCCAGGAAAAGGTAATGCTTTGGGTAAATTAAAATTTTTATTCCCCAATCAGTTCTCCGTTTATATGCACGACACGCCAACCAAACATCTTTTTAGTCGCGATGTCAGAGCTTTTAGTCATGGGTGTATTCGTTTGTCTAAACCAAAAGAACTGATGGAAACATTTGCCTCTTTTAACCCAACAATTAATTTAGAAAAAACAGAAAAGATACTCCAAGGAGATAAAAACGCTTATCTTAAATTGCATAATAGTGTTCCTATTGATGTTGTATATTTGACGGCTTATATAGATTATGATGGGGTGTTGCAGTTTAGAAACGATATCTATGAGTATGACAAAATGCAGCTTTTGTCTTATAGAAAGTGGTAATGATTTATTCTAATGCAGTAGCACTCACTGGAGGCATTGCCACAGGTAAAAGTACAGTGGCAAAAATATTTCGCTCTTTTGGATATACTGTTATTGATGCAGATGCCATAGCGCATGAGATACTCAAGACACAAGTAAAAGCCATCGGTAAAGAGTTTGGTAAAGCGTTCATTGTATCTGGAAGTGTCGATAGAAAAGCCTTAGGCGCACTGGTTTTTAGTGACAGTGCCGAGCGAAAAAAACTAGAAGCACTACTGCATCCGCTCATCCGCCTAGAGATAGAAAAACGCGCCGCCGAAGAAGAAAAGCAGGCTAAACCCTATTTTGTGGATATTCCGCTTTTTTTTGAGACAGAGGGCTATCCTATCAAAAAATCATTGCTGGTCTATGCGAGTAAAGAACAGCAACTGAGACGGCTCATTTCTCGTGATAGCCATAGTGAAGCTGAAGCACTTGCACGCATAGAGGCGCAAATGTCCATAGAAGAAAAACGCACTCTAGCGCAGTATGTTATAGATAATAGTGCTACACTTTCACAGCTTGAGCAAGAGTGTAAACGGATACAACAGGAGATAGAAGATGACAGTCACTAAATATTCAGCGAATGGAAATGATTTTGTATTTTTAATCGCACAAAAAAAAGAAGACAGATCGGCTTTGGCACGCAAACTGTGTCATAGACAAAATGGCGTGGGTGCAGATGGGCTGGTAGTGGTTTTGCCACACCCCCAATACGATTTTGAATGGGAGTTTTATAACGCAGATGGCTCACTCGCAGCTATGTGTGGCAATGCAAGCAGAGCGGTAGCCCATTTTGCTAGTGAAAAAGGTATTTCAAAAGAGAATAAAGCAGAATTTTTAACAGGCGCAGGTGTGATTCGCGCAACAATTAATGGACTCTATGTCGTAAGCGATATGGTTTCCCCTCGCATTATCAGAGATGACATTCAAGAAGACGGGCGAAACTGGTGGCTAATTGATACAGGCGTGCCTCATCTTGTGGCAGCTAGTGATACCATTGAGGTATTTGACAAAGAACAGGCAAGGGCTTTACGACACAAATACAATGCCAATGTCAATATCTACGCTCTCAAAGAAGATGCACTCTATGTGCGAACCTATGAGCGTGGGGTGGAAGATGAGACGCTAGCGTGTGGTACAGGCATGGTGGCTTGTTTTATCCGAAATCATAAAGAAGGTCGCATCCCTGATACACTAAAAATACACCCAAAAAGTGGCGATGAGCTTTATGTGAGTTACGAGCAAGGCATCTATAGGTTTGGTGGCAAAGTAAGCAAAACATTTGTCGCTGAAATCCTGATATAATACTTGTATTGATGGCTTAAAGGTTGAGAGTATGAAGTATATGATAGTTTTTGTCTTGATGGCAACCACAGGGCTCTTTGCGGATGATTTTGAAAAAGCGACAGAAGCGTATAATGATGGTGCTTACATTAAGGCATTGGATGCATTTTATGCTTTAGCTAAAAAGGGTGACGCAAAAGCACAGTTTAATGTTGGGCTAATATACGCAAATGGCAAAGGAACAAGAAAAGATCTCTCCAAAGCCAAAGGGTGGTATGAAAAAGCTGCCAGACAAGGCAATGGCGCGGCACAATATAATTTGGCACAACTTTACCATGTTGAGGCACAAAGTGATGCACATGCGTATGAAAAAGCCAAGTATTGGTACGAAAAAGCTGTAGATTCTAGCATCATGCAAGCTTACAATAATCTAGCCTCGTTTTATCTCGAAGGTAAAGGGGTAAAACAAGACCAAGCAAAAGCACTTGCTTTATTTCAGAAAGCTGCAAGCATGGGAGACAGTGCTGCACAGGTCAATGTGGCCGTGATGTATGGTTGGGGAGAGGGTGTCACTCAGGACAAATTGAAGGCGTATGAGAACTTAAAAAAAGCCTTAGCATCGGGACAAAGTGAAGCCAGTGGTTATCTTGATACACTGTGTAAAGAGAGTAGCTGGGTCTGTGAAGACTAATCATTAAGTATCTCTTGGCTATAATTACGCCCTAATAAGCGACTAGCCGCGTGAGCCAACTACTGAAGTTGTCGTAGCGTCAGCGTAAGTTATAAGAGCTTTGCTTTTATAACGGTTTTTTAATAACATGATCGCGTAACTCAGTTGGTAGAGTACTTCCTTGACATGGAAGAAGTCGTTGGTTCGAGCCCAATCGTGATCACCA
>DYTF01000056.1:0-6621 GCA_020726105.1 Sulfurovum sp.
TTCTCTACACTTCCTAAGTTGTCAAGTGTTGAGTCTAGCCACTCCTCGAGCTTGTCTCTTTGCTTTCTGCTTCTGACATTTTCATCATTTTCAAGGTCATCAATGATTGCCAAATCAGGACGATAGACTCCATGTTTAATCCCTCTTGCTCTTTTTCCACTACCAAACCCCTTTGTTTTGATGTTGTTGGTAGAGACAAATTCCCCTATTTTCCATTTTTGGGTCATGCCTGTAGCGTGTTGAAAATCTCCGATGAGTGCTTGGTTTTCGGTAAGCTCAACTTTTATAGCTTCTATGAGCGTCTCTGTAAGCTCAATAGCATCTGAAAAAATTGTAATAAAATGCTTTAAATCGTAGCAGATACAATAGATGGGAAACACCACAGAGACATCGGTACTTTTACCAAATCCTCTTGGTGCTGCTTTGGCGTATTTTTCGCCTAAATCTTTTTTTCCTTTTTTGTCTCGTATCTTGCTAAACACCTCTTTTAGCGATTTTTGGAGTTTGGATTCGCTCTTTATGGTATAGTAGTGAGGAAAATATGTTTGTCTAAAGTAGTTGAAATCTTCAAATGCTTTTTTTACTCGTTCATTTTTCTTGTTTGGGTCAAGTTGCTCGGAGATGGAGAGCTGTTGTTTGAGTGAGGATGAGAAATCACTCAGCCACCCTAAAAACTCTTTTCGAGAAACTTGCTCTACTCCACCACTAAGCTCTTTGGCGTTCTGCAGAATGCCTCTTAGCTCATCTTTATCAAAAAGTGACATTTGCCAACTCTTCTTGATTGTTTTCTATAATTTCAACAATAATCCCTAAGCACTCTTTGGGGATAGAGTCTTTAAATAGAGTTATCATTTTTTGAATAGTAAGTTTAATAATTCCGTGCGTGTAAGCTTCAGGGTTTTCATGACTTGCTATTTTTCTCATCTTTGAAAAGCTATCTCCTAGCCTTGTAATTGCTTCAATCTTCTCTTTTGTACTTAGCTCACTTTCTTGTATCTCGGCTAATTGTTGATACATAAGTGATATAAAATCGCCATAAATAGTCTTTGAGTCTTTTTGCCCAGCTGCTATATATTTAGAGACCCTTTGCATCTCCCAATCATCACCTTTATCCAAGGCATTTTTCTTGTAGTTTAAGATGGTTCTTTCGTTTAGATTTAGAATATTTGCTATTTGCTTTATGCTATTTGAGCTTAGATAGAGAGCCTTTGCGATAGAGATATTTTTTTCATATAGTGTCATTGTATACCCTCTTTTTTCTTTGCTTAAATGCAAAGCTATAGCTTTTTGTATTGTCTTTTGTGACTTGATTTAGAGATGCTTTTTCTTTACCCATTTTTTCTAGCAATTTATCAATTCTTACGATTTGCTCCTTGTCTATTGGTAGATTGTTTTTCTTTTTTAGCTCCATAATGGTTAGTTCGGACAACACTTTACGGACAAGATGTGTTGGCTCTGCTGGAATCTCTTTTATATAAAATTCAAGAAGAGAGATAGAATCATCAATAGCATCATCAATCACGCCTTGGTCAAGAAAACCTGTGGCATTTAGGTCGGAGAGTTGAGTTAGGCTTTCAAAGCTTACTTCTTTTAATAAATCGTCATTCGTAATCATTCTATTACCTCTAGGGGGATGTCTTTTTTTGTAACCAACCCACCTTTGTAAACGGTTACTCTTAGCACAAAATATCCTTTCAATGATGCTGTCTCTTTTGGTAGAAAAAAAACAGAGTCAGATGATGCTTGTGAGATGTAACGTGTTTGTTTCTTTGAATCTATGATTTCCACCTCTGCTTTATCAAAAGCAGACTCAACAGTATCAATCAAAAAAGTAAGTTTGATACTTAGGGTTTCCCCTTGAATAATCTTTGTTCTCATGTAATAATCTCCACTTGTATCTCTTTTTTTTCTACCGTAATGACTATGTCTTGTGCAATCACTTTAATATCTATAACATTTTCTATAATCTCACACTCAAGAGACACGGCAACTGTTTTCACAACTGTGTATCTAAGCTCATCAAGAAAATCTTTATCAGCACTAAGCACATCAAGCAACATCTCATAGTCAAGGTTCACAGCCCTGTTACGTAAACGCTCTATCAGAAATTCTAAAACTTCACGCTTTGGTCGTGTAAGCAGGTTGCTTACATCTTCTTGGCTACACTTTGCCTCTTCTATCAAGAAGCTCAAAAGCTCATTTTTAGAGAGCGTCAGCAACTCTTCCGTTGTTTTATTTAAATACAACAATATATGCAACCTCAATCGGAGATATAGAACAATCAAGTTCAGTCTTTTCAAACGTCTCAAAACTGTACAGAGAAAGCCTAAAGCTTGTGCTGTCTATTTTATCTACACGGTCATTCATGCTCATGGTTTCATCCAGCATTGTAAAAACTTCATAGTCTTTCCCAAGTTCATTTTCAAAAGCCACGACTTTTTTTCCATTTTGCGTATCGACCACAACGCTACTTGTCGTACCACTCAAAATGTTTTCTGGTAGCTCAACCGTAGTTGCTGGTGTAGAGGTATCAGATTGCGTTGCCCTACCATTTAAAAACTCTAGTATAGAAAACATATCCAGCTTTAACGCCCACCAATGTGGCATATTGTATTTTGCCACATAGGCATCGGAAAAAATTTGATAGGTATTCCCCCACCCTTGTCGCAAAGCTGTTGCTTCAGGGGTCTCTCTTCTATCTACCATTTCTGCACGTGTATCATATTCCGTTAAGATCGCTTTTTCATTCACTTGCCCTCTGTAATAATTTAGGGCAAATTCTAAAGTAGCTGCACTATCAGATTTAATTGCTTTTTTGAGTTCTACTAAGTTCACAGAACTTAAGTAACTATCAAAATCTAAAGCCATGCTTCACCTTTATAAACTTAATAGAACCCAAAGCGAAATCAATCGCTTTGGGCTATAAAGGGTCGAGATTAAATCTCGTTCCCACCACCACCTGCAACGGTGTATGCAATCACTGTTGCGACAGAAACATTTCCAGATGCATCAGTTGCATTTACAACGATGTTTCCATTAACTGCGATTGCACTTGCACTTGTCAAGGTATATGTTCCGTTAGTTGCGATGATTGTCTGTTCACTGTTGTCAGGGAACACTACTTTAACGGTAGCTCCAGCTTCAGCTGTACCACTTACGGTCAACTTGCTATCACCTTCAACCACAACACTTGCAGTAGGAGCATCAGGAGCCGATAAATCTACTGTTCCAGCACCTTCACCAATGGTGGTTTGGTCACCATCTGGCTCTGTTAGTACCTTGCTTAGTGTTACAGGCATACGAGTAATAGTTAAGGAAACTTTTACATTTTGTACACTGGCATCATACCGTGTTGTAGTTTCTTCGTTAAATTCCCATTCTTTGTGGTCAACAAGGTGTACTTGTGCCAAGTTTTTAGACACCTTTGTTACCATTGCACGAATGTTTGCATAGTATCCATATACAGACACCTGCAGGTTATAATCATCAACACTGTTGAACCCAAAGCTATCAAGGGAAACATCCAAGATACCGTTAGAAGTGTTTACCACTTTTTCAAAAGTTTTTGATTCCTCTCTGCGATTCAACTCCGTAAATAACTGGTTCAAAGAGCCAATAACTGTTAGCCCCTCAGCATTTTCTGTTAGGAAGTTGTTAATTTCAGAAATTTTGTCATTTACTTCTGTTAAATCACTTCCTGCAGTGGCAATTAAACTTCGTAAATCATTAATTTTTGCACCTGCTTCGGTGTTCAATAAATTGTGTTTTTCTGCTTCTAGCGTAATGTTTGCAATAATTGCGGTAATTAGCGATTGCTTAGTGAGTGTCAAACTCATGTCTTGTAGGACGACTGATTGCCCTGCTGTTTCAAAATATGCCATTGTGTATCCTTTGTTTTTTAGTTTAATTTGATAACGGAGTTTATTCTCCGTGGTTTATCTTCTATAAAGTCGACCACAGCGACCACAACCCTTTTAAATATCTATTTTCTGGGCTTTTGTTTGAGGTAGTGAAAAACCACAACTACAACAAGATGGCATCACAAATCCCTTTTGGGTCAGGGATTGGTAATGGTTTGCTCATGGTATTGATGATCCATCCACTAGGAATTTCTCGTTTGATTGGCTTTGAAAAGAGTGGTATAGCTTTTAGCCCTGCATCAATATCATCAAGTGCGAGGTATCGAAACGCAAATCCTGCTTTGCTAATGGCTTTTAATTTTCCATTGCCGATTCCATTTACCAATGTTTTTGTTTTTGGGTCATAATATTGCTCATCAAAAGCTACGATTTTGAATCCACCAACAATCACGGAATCTTCTTCTACTTTTACGACCAGAGAGCCAGTTTGCACATACTTGTCTGCTAATTCAACAATCTTGTCAAATACGTCTGGAGATGCTTTGTAGACAATTGCACCACCTCTTCCATTCTCTTTTAGCTTTCTTTTCATACTTCTGATGGTGGAAAATACATCTTTGATGGTTGCATCAGATTCATTTAGCTTTTTTGTTGGGGTCACCAACAAAACATCGCCAAATTTAATCTCATACTCTTCTAGTCCACTGTCTGTTTTCATAGGGAAGTTGATTGTTCCACTTAAAGACTGAATGCACAGAGCTTCACTGGTCATCTTAATTGTGTCTCGTGCAAAGAGCATTTTGCTCTCTAGCCACAAATCTTGACTTGTGCCATCGTAGTTTTTTAGGTCGTTTAGTTCGGCTCCTGTGATGGAGTCTACGACATCAATAGGTTGAGGCTCAATTTTGTTGATACTTCCATGTTCGCCGCCGATGCTGACAGGCATAGAGCCACGCATCACAACGGGGACAGCTTTGGCAATTTTGCTGATTTCATCAATTCTAATAGAGCTTGATGGGTGAACTCTTCGTAAAGCTACGGGATAGAATTCGTCCATTACAGGGCTGACTGCATCGGGTAGGTTGTTTAGAGCTTCTGTGACTCTTGTTTCTGTGACGATTGTTCTTAGCATTTTTGTCCTTTTTTAAAAAATATAAATGTTGTTTTTGGCTAATAGGGCAATTTCTAATTTGCTTATTTCCATAAGCTGTGAATTTAATACTCCATGTCTTAGCACCTGAGCTATTTCGTCAATATCGGTGTCAATATCTTTTGTTAGGACTGCAACTACTGTATGGTTGTCTAAAAGATCATACTCACCTGTTGCCTCGTCTAAACCTAAAATAGTACCTTTTGTTAATACGCCTTTTTGTTTTACTTTTACTGCCTGTAAGATTGGTGGATGCGATAGGTTTACTACGCTCTCTTGTGTTTGTCTTGCTTCTGTTTTGTTAAATAGCACTGTTTTCTCCTTTATACTTTTGCTATGTTGATTCGTTTTGGCTGAGTTGTTTGCTCGTTGCCTTTGAACTGTTCTTGTTGCATTTTGGATGGAATGAGTGTTTTTACAAAGTTATCAAATCCATCGTTGTCTTTTTTTGCATAATCAATTGCCCAGTCTCGTTGCGAAAGTGCCAATTTTTGCTCTGCAATAATGGTGTCAACTTTATTTTCAATATCTTTCTTTTTGTAAGATTCCAATTGCTCCTTTAGGGTTACAATTTCATTTTCTTTGCCTGAAACCTCTCGTTTTTTGTTTTCAAACAACGTACCTATTTCGCTTAAGAATGGTGTGTTGGTTAGTGCTACACTGTGCAGTGTCCATCCAATAAAAGAGCCTGTGGATGGGTCTACTGTGTCTTTCATAAAGACTGGAGAGAGGTATTTGTACTCTTTCTTTTCGATGAACTCCAATGCTGTAGGTGTCCAACTAATCATCACCCAAAGTTCACCATTTTCAACCTTGATATTTTCAGGTTGAATCCAGCCTGACGCAGGGGCTTTGTTTCCCCACAGTGTCTCATGTTCATAATCAACAACGATGTCTAGCTCTCTTTGTTTGGCGTGAAAAACCATCTCTTCAAAAGCTTTTGAAGTCAAGGTAAACTCACCCGCGTAATGACCTTTCCACACGCCCTCAACGCCTATTTTAATCCAATCTAAATGCTTTACTGTCTCTAAAGACAATGCAATAAACTTATTTTTCAATTTTCCTCCTCTAAAATGTGATGGTGTCTAACTTTTGTTACAAACACCTGCCTAATAAAAATTGTCATGTATCCCTTTTGGGACTTTGAATCAAAAACTTTTTTGAGTCCACCTAGTCTTACTACACCACCTTGATCTGTTTGTGTCATAGAAAGCTTCTTGTCAACAGTGTCAATCAACTCAAGCGTATCATCTCTTGAGCTGTTTCTACTTTCTGTGTTTATGCTCTGTGTCACATTTACGATGTAGATGGAAAACTCAAGTTCAGACTCAAGGTTTAATAGACCTCTGTCACCAATGAAATCAATGAGAATCAGAGGTGCTTTGTTTGCAATGACAAGTGTTTGAGAAAACTCAGCCAACTCACCTTGGTAAATTGAAGTTTTTACATTTCTTATTTCATTTAATTTTGTAAACAGAAACCCTTGCGATTCAATCATTGGGGGAATCCTTTTTTGTGAAATATTGCCCTATAGACAGATTTGAAACAAGGGTTCATAAAGGAGGGTCTCTAAAGGAGGGTCTCTAAAGGAGGGTCTCTAAAGGAGGGTCT
>DYTF01000056.1:6721-8288 GCA_020726105.1 Sulfurovum sp.
TAAAGGAGGGTCTCTAAAGGAGGGTCTCTAAAGGAGGGTCTCTAAAGGAGGGTCTTAAAGCACCCTTGTTTTGGACTCAATATTAAGGATACGATTGCACCCAAAACAATAAAAGGAGGTGCGTGTGGGACTTGCAGATTTTAGTCTTGGAGATATTGGTTCTTTGTTTACAGGTATCAGAGAAGCGATAACAGGAGAGAAGATAGAAGACCCAAACAAAAAAGCAGAACTACTCAATAATTTGCAAATGCTAGAGCATAAACTGATTACAGGACAGCTAAAGGTAAATGAGCAAGAGGCTAAACATAGTAGTATATTTGTGGCTGGGTGGAGACCATTTATTGGGTGGATTGGCGGTTTTGCGTTGGGGTATAACTATATTGTACAACCTTTAATCGTTACACTTTTGTTGGCTAATGGTGTTGAAATTGTAGCTCCAACGCTTGACATTTCAAACCTTATGTTGCTGGTTACAGGACTGCTTGGTTTTGGTGGGTTTAGAACCTATGAAAAAATTAAAATGAGAAGCTGATGGAAAATAGAGTAACAACACTTGAGTTTCAAGTCAAGTATCATGGAAAAGAGATACAAGGCCTAAAAGATGGGCAAGAGAAGCTGATAAAAAAGCTTGAAGGGGTTATTGAAGCCATTAATGCTGTTAAAAATTGGATTATTGGTGGGATTATTTTTGCAATATCTTCACAGGTTGGGCTGATTACAGCAATTACGAAGATTTTATTCTAAGGAGAGTTTGGATGTTTGATATAGAAAGAAGACTTTCCAATCTAATTACTGTGGGTGTTATTTGTGAAGTATTTGTTTCTGAAGATAAGCATACCGCGAAAGTTGACATCAATGGCATGGTGACAGATGAGCTTCCTATTTTATCTTTTGCATCAAAACAGCTTAAAGTGTCAACTCCTTTTGAAACAGGACAACAGGTTGTTGTTTTGTTTCCTGATGGTGGAGATTGGGGAGTCATTTTAGGTTCTTTGTACTCCAAGCAAATCAAAGAGCCGTCTATTTTTGAAGAGGGTGTTTATGGATTTGAGTTTGGAAATGGTACAAAAATATATCATGACGCAAACACAAACGAAACAAATGTAATCACGAGTGGCAAAGTAAATATAACGGGTACAGTAACGATAAATGGAGATTTTCATGTGAATGGAAAGATTACAGACAGCAAAGGGGTAATCAGCGATTTGCGTACTGTTGACAGTGATGGAGACACTTACCAGAGATGAGAATACTAGAAATAAGTATAGACGAGTCTATAAAAAGAATCATAGAAACTACACTTCTAACAAGGGTCATGAGACCAGAATTTGGAAGTAATATGATTGAGCTTATAGATAAACCTATAAATACAGAGTGGAGGATGCTTTTTATAGCGTATGCCCATGATGCTCTTGAAAAAAACGAGGACAGAATTATGGTTAAGAATATTACATTTTTGAGCATGGAGCCTTTATCTGTGCAGATAGACTATATAGATGTAAGAGATACGAGTGAGAATAGATTTGTATTTGGAGGCGTGAATGCTTAGCGACTTGCCTATTCCAAC
>DYTF01000057.1 GCA_020726105.1 Sulfurovum sp.
AAGAGCGTATAGTCTTCTTTGATGGTGTTTAGGATGCTTTTATGGGCATTGTAGATAAATGCGTAGTTGAAGAGTGTGTTTTTGAGTATCTCTCTGACTTCTTCTTCGGTTTCAAACCAGTGAGGGCGGTCGATGCCAGGGACTTTGGTTTTGGGTGGTGTAAGCACGATGCCTTTGACCCAAGTGTTGCTTCGTTTGATGTACTCTCTGGCTTCAACGATGTCGGCGATGTTGTCTGTAAAGATGGCAACTTTGTCGCTTTTACTGGCTTGTGTACTTTTGAGTTGTCCGTCTATAAAGATGGGCATAAAGTGTTTCGTGTAGCGTAGTTTTTCGAGTGAGTAGGGCAGGGTGTGCTCATCACAAAAGTGCACCACGCGCAAAAGAGACTCAAGATGAAAAGGAATAAGGTCTTTTTCTTGGTAGACATAGCCACCCACTTTAAAGGTTGACTTAAAGAGTGTATCCGATACAAGATAGCCTTCCACCTCTTTTTCGAGTGTGTCAACATCGGGTTTGGTTAGGCGCATGAGCTCTTTATTTGTTCCTACAAACAAAGAGTCTTCAGAGTTGAGTATCTGCTCAAAAGCCTTACGCCAATCAGAGGAGATAAAACAGATATTTGTTTTATGTAACAAAATCATCTTTAAAAATGTCAGCTCATGTTCACTTAACAGATAAAACTGTGCCTCTTTTTTGATGGCAACATAGCGGATGAGCTTAAAAGCGGCTAGCTGAATGTCGCTCACTTGTATCCAGGCGATTTCATCATCATTTTTGATGATGTCTGGATTGTCATAAACGATTGCGTAAGCACCATTGGTGATGGCGCTGTCAATCTCTTCTTGATTTGAAGAGAAAAACAAATCACCTTGATTGACTTTAGAGTAGTAAACAGTCGCGGCACTGATGGCTTGTACTTTGGGTGTGTTACTTAGTGTTCCCTCTGTGAGGTTTAGGATGTCTTCTATTTTCATGATTAGCCTATAGGTGTTCCAGCCGTTTTCGGCTTTTCTGGTCGTATCATACACAGACCGTTTTCATCTTTAGCTGCAAGGAGCATCCCTTCGCTTTTAAGACCCATGAGTGTGGCAGGTTTGAGGTTTGCAACGACACAAACCTGAGTGCCGAGCATCTCTTCTGCACTGTACCATTCTCTGATGCCTGCAAGCACTTGTCTGGGTACCTGTTCTCCGACATCTACCTGAAGTAAAAGAAGCTTTTTACTTTTGGGTACTTCTTCTGCACTTACAACTGTACCCACTTTAAGCGAGGTTTGGAAAAACTGGTCTATCCCGATAAGCGCGATGCCTTCTGTTTTATCTTCTTCTTGCGTTTGGGGTTTTTTTTCAGTTTTGGTTTCTGCTTTAGAGTCAATAGGCTCTATTTGCTCCAGTAACAGCTCTTCGATGCGTGGAAAGAGTGGTTCTACTTTTTCAAGAGTAAAGGGCTGTAGTAGGGCTGATTCTTTGATGAGCGTTTGCCAAGTTGCGGTGTCTATGTCAAAACATAAAGCCTGTGAAATTTTCGTGCACACAGCAGGCATCACGGGGTAAAGCATCACTGCCACTTTTGCTAAAATGGCTGCAATGAGTCCATTGAGTGCCATCGCTTCTTCTTCTTTGCCCTCTTTCATGAGCGTCCATGGTTGATAGGTGTCGATGGCTTTATTGGCAACACTAAGCGGTCTCCAAAGCTCTTCAAGGTAACGGTGTATCTGCATCTCATAGAGTAAGGGCTCAAGTTTTTCTAAAGAAGCATGGACTTCATCCAGTTCGGCTTGATGGTAGGTCGCTACCTTTGCCGAGTTAATCTTACCTTCAAAGTATTTGCCACTCATCCCAACAAGGCGGTTAAGAAGGTTTCCTAAATCATTGCCAAGGTCGGAGTTGATGCGGTCGATGAGTGCTTTTTGGCTAAAGTCGCCATCACCGCCAAAAGGCACTTCTCTAAGCATAAAATAACGGAAATTATCTAATCCATACGCATCAGCTACTTCTTTGGGATTGACTACATTGCCTTTAGATTTACTCATCTTTTCTCCATCACGCGTCCACCAGCCATGTGCGGCAATGTGTGTGGGAAGAGGCAAATCAAGGCTCATCAAAAATGCTGGCCAGTAGATGGCATGAAAACGCAAAATATCTTTACCGATGAGTTGCACGCGTGCCGGCCAAAAGTCCATATTGGCATCATCGCTGCCATAGCCAAGCGCGGTAATATAGTTCATCAACGCATCTAGCCAAACATACATGACATGTTTAGCATCGTTCATCTCTTCAGGGAGTTTTACGCCCCAATCAAAGCTTGTACGGGTGATGGAGAGGTCTTGTAGCCCACCTTCAACAAAACGGATGACTTCATTTCGTTTGCTCTTTGGTAAGATAAAATCAGGATGTGCTTCATAATACGCAAGCAGTTTGTCCTGATACTCTGAGAGCCTAAAAAAGTAACTCTCTTCTTCCACAATGCTTGTGGACTTGCCGCACTCAGGGCAAAACTCATCATCAACAAGCTGGATAGACGGAAAAAAAGTCTCACAAGAGATGCAATAGTGGCCCTTGTAGGTATCTTTGTAAATGTCACCTTTTTTCACCATCACACTAAAAGCTTTTTGTACTCCCTTTATGTGGTCAGCATCCGTTGTTCGGATGAATTTATCGTAAGAGATGTCAAAGTCATCCCAGAGGTTTTTAAAAGTTGCTGAGATTTCATCGGCGTAATTTTGGGTACTTTTACCTCGTGATTTGGCAGCTTCTTCTATCTTCTGTCCATGTTCATCTGTGCCAGTGAGAAAAAAGGTTTCCAGTCCAGAGAGTCTCGAATAGCGTGCAAGTGTATCTGCGATGATGGTGGTGTAAGCGTGACCGATGTGGGCTATGTCATTAACATAGTAGATGGGTGTGGTGATATAGGCTTTTTTATGACAAGACATAGTGAGCAGTTCCTTAAACAGATGAGTTTGTAGAGCGAATTTGGTAGATATTTTAGCCAAAGTGTGCTGTAATGTCGGTGATAACATTGGGTTTCAAGGCTGTAACGCTAGAGTTTAGCATTTTAACTGTTTATTTCAATCGCTTTTTTGACACAGGATTCGAGCGAAGTGCTATCGGCTACGACAGGTATGATATGGGGTGGAAAATACTGCGCCGTGGTTTTGCCAATGGCAATGGCTTTAAAGCTTTCATCCCAATCACAGTTGGCTAAAAAACATTTGATAGTAGAGGGGGAAGAGAAGATGATGGTTGCATTTTTGGGTAAGATGATTTTACTCTCAAGCTCCTTGCACACAGTCTCATAGACGATTAACTCATCACAAACCGTACTAGCACTATTGAGTATATTGACTAAGTTTGAGACAACTTCTGTACCCCTAATGTAAAGTGCCTTTTGTTTGTGCAATTTTTTTTTGAGTTCCAAAGCAAAACCGTTGCCATGCTTCTTTTTTCCTATGAATTTAAGTGTGCCTTTTAACTGTTTGAGTTCTTTAGCTGTTTGAGGTGCTATGGTGTAAGCAGGTATTTTTTTCCATGTTTTATTGAGTGAATTGAGCGCATGAATGGCATTTTTTGAGGTAAAAATGAGCGCATCATACCCTTCTAGAGTGATGGTTTGTTCAATCGGGCGTATCGTAAAAATAGGAATATTTTTTGCCCATTTGATATGTTTATCATTGAGAAGATAGATATGCATTTTACTTTTTTTTCGATCTTCTAGGTATTTTTGGATTGATTTTTTGATGCCGTTCCATAGAGAGCTAGATTTGGAAATCACAATCGTATTGTCATCTCGCACAAAAAAAGGAATCTTATGACTGCTAAGCAGATGCGTAATAGTGATGAGTTCAAGATAAATGACTTCATTATTGTAATTTTTATCAGGCTCAAAGGTGTGATTTTGGGTATCATATTCGTAGTACAGCAGCTCTAAATCATCAATGAGGTGCACAATCTTTTTCATGTGAGAATCATGCTTTTGTGTAGTAAATTAAAATTCAAATCCGCCACCTGTGCCTTTGCTCATGCTGTCGTAGACTGCTTTGACATACGCTTCACGCACTTCGCAGGCTAGAAGTTTTTCGCATGCCATACAAGTTGCAAGACCTTGTAACCTTTGGCAGACTTCAAGTTCGGATTTTTTCTCCACCAAAGTCTGTTGCCAAACATCAAGCATCTTCTGTGACATCAGGCTCTCATCCTATAGAGTGCTTTGAGTGCTACCATTTCATAGCGTGAACCAAAAAAGCAGGGCGTGGTGTCATGCAAGTGTGAAGGAGCAAGATCTAGTAGTCTCATGCCATTTTCGTCGATAGCTTCTCCGCCCGCTTGTTCGTACGCGAGTGCAAAAGGCATGACTTCAAAGAGTTGTCTGAGCTTGCCTTTTGGTACATCTGAAGTACCAGGGTAGGAGAAGATACCGCCGCCTTTAAGCAGTATCTGATGCAAATCAGGCACCATCCCACCAGAGTATCGCAGACGGTACCCATCCATGAAGAGGGCATCAACAAAGCGTTTATGATGTGCGCTCCAAAACTGCTGCGTGCCGCCAGGTGCATTGATTTTACCTTTTTCTTTGAGTGTGATTTCACCAACGAAGTTAAACAGTCCCTCTTGGGCTCTGTAGTGTTTAGGTTTGCCTTCTTTTGTTGTGATAACAAGTTCAATGCGAGGCCCATAGACAACATACACAGAGGCAACAAGGGTGTCACCCCTAGGCTCACCTTCATAGATACCAAAGATAGAACCCACAGAGAGATTGACATCTGCAAGGCTTGAGCCATCTAGTGGGTCGTAGCAGATGGTGTATGTGCCCTCTGCATGCAGTTCAAGTATGCCTTCTTTTTCTTCACTCACTAAAGCTTTGACGATAGAGACAGTCTTGAAGGCTTCTTCGATAATGAGGTCACTTTTAACATCCAGCTTAAGTTGCTCTTCGCCTGAGGAGTTGGAACTTTGACTGTATCCGAGGTCTTCGGTTTTGATGGCATGGTCTATCTTGAGGGCAATCTCTTTGATGGTGTTAAATATAGTGAGCACTTGGCTTATCCTTTTTTATATATTTTTTGCATGGGTTTCTATCCAATCGATGATTTGCATGGTGTTATTTAAGTTGAGTATGGTGATGTGTGCAGGAATGTCATGCTCCCAAAGCCTGATAGACTCATCGACGGCTATGGCTTCACTGTAGCGAAGATAATCCTCATCAATAGTATCTCTAAAGATAGCGATACGAGGTAAAGGAAGCGTCTTAAGTCCTTCCACTAAGAGGATGTCAAAGTCCTGTATCATTTCTACAATTTCACCCAGTGTCTTTTCTCTTTGGGAAAAATAGGTAGTGCGCGTAGGAGAGGTGATAACCACTTCCGCACCCGTTTGGGCAAACTTGTAGCTGTCTTTACCAACGGTATCAAACTGTGCTTTGTCTTTAGGGTCGTTTTTGATGATGGCAACCTTGCGGTCTTGAGTCAGTATGGTGGCAATCTTTTCAATGAGTGTTGTTTTGCCACTGTTTGAAGGACCGGTAAATGCCATAGCAACTCTTTCTTTCACAAAAACCCTTTAATTTTATTGTGAGAATTATACATCAATTTTTATTGAATGTGTGTTAAAATTGACGACTATATAAAGGGGATTTTTTGCTTCGGTTTACACTTTTGTTGATAATGGGTCTGTTGTTGTGGGGTTGTGTAAGCAAGAAAGAGAATAGGCTCTTGGATGACTATGTCAAAAATGCTGCTTACCATAAACGACTTCAAAAAACAGAAAAAATTCAACTCTATGAGGCAAATACAACTAAAGCGATGCTTACGGCAACTTATTTGTACACCCAAAATCAGGAAAAACAGGATATCCGTGATGAAGTGTTTATCGTAGGTGTGTACCTTGAAGACCCAAAACAACAGTCTGCCCAAGAGAATTTAAAGGGCTTAACGCTTAATGGTAGGGCTGCTAAAAAAGTGAAGATGCTCGAGACAAATGACAAGAGACTCAAGAAGATTTCATTTGTGATGGAGTGGGGCAGTTATTTTTTGGTTCATTTCCCTCATGTAGAGGAGAAAGAGTTTAGGCTCACTTTTAAAACTGCTCTGTATGGCGAGGGCACTTTGCACTTCGCTAAAGTAGCAAAATATGTACTGAGCAAACAGGCATTCTAGTGGCTAACAGACTTAGTTTCTAAACTCGTCTGTTTTTGAAGGGGATGCGAGTGTTTTAAGCAGAGGAAATATGCGCGTAGGAACACCCAATTTGTTTAAGTAGATCACATAATTCGCCAAAACCTTTTTTCCATACTCTCTTGCTTCATCGTTGGACATCATCTCCATGCTCATATAGGGTTCATACGCACCAGTTCTAAAGTTGTGTGGGTCTTTGATATGTCTTCTTGTAAAGCCTATCCCGCCATTGTATGCGTATGCAATAAAGAGTGGATGATGCAGATATTTGGTCAGATAGTCTAGGTGAAAATCCGCGTATTCTATGGCTTTATAGGGGTTAAACATTTCATCATAATCAATGCGTTCACCTTTTTCTTTTGCAACATGATCAACCAAAAAAGGCATAAACTGTAACATCCCTAAAGCAAAAGAACGAGACACTGAAGCGGGTACAAAACGGCTTTCTTGTCTTGCAAGAGCATAGATGAGGGCTTGGCGTTGTGGACTCATCTTTTTCATTGTATTGCGGTAGGGCATTGGAAAGTACGCGTCTTTGTGATTGGAAGCTTGGGCTTTAAGGTAGGTATAGACGCCTATGCACTCTTGGGATTGATAGTTGTTTGCTAGACTATGTAAATTGTGACTGTTATTCATCTTGATTTTGACTTTTGCCCAATCAATAGGGTTTTGGATGTTAAAACCATGGGTACGATTTTGAGTGATGGAATGCGTGATGGTTTTGGGGTATTTCGCATTCATTGTGTCTGCAGCCATAAGTGTGTAAATATTGACACTATAGCTTTTTCTAAGAAGCGTGATATAGTCAGGATTTTTAGTGCTAAGATAGAGCCAAAAAAGAGATTTGTCCACATCATATTTTTTGGGGTAGTTTTTGCGTGCTGTCTCAAAGTACGCTGCAGCCTGCGTGGGTTTGTTTTGCTTCATGAGTGCTAGCCCATGTTTAAAATTTTTGTTGGCAATGCTTCCGTTTTTCCAGTTTTGAGGCGGGACTGCGACACACCCAGTAGCGTAAGGTCTAGCCGCAGGTGGGTTTTGCCCCGTCCTCGTCTGATAAGCCTTACGAAGTCTTGAGTTGATGGCTGTTGCATCACGGATGACGGCTTGAGCCTCGGCCGCTGTGGTGGTATTTTGAGAGAGAAATCGCCAGATGTAGTAGTCTTTCTCGACACTTCTTGGCATGGTATTTACTTGATCAAAGGAAAAAGTTTTTGCTTCAAGCACAAGGGTACTGCCAAGTAACAATAAAAGGGTTAAAGTGAGTCGGGTTAGTTTCATATTTTTATCCAAGTATGGCGCGCATCATAAAATTATCAACCAACTGAAGTCCTAAGATGATGACAAGCGGAGAGAGGTCGATGCCAGAGAAGACCACAAAAGGCATTTTGTTTCTCACAAAAGAGAGTGCAGGCTCGGTGAGACGATAAAGCACTTGCACAACAGGGTTGTGGGGGTCAGGACGAACAAAACTTAAAAGCGAAGCGATGATGACAATCCAGATATAAAGGTTCATCACAGTGTGTAAGGTTTGCACTAGGGCGTAAATAAGGGCATTCATGAGGCAATCTCCAGTAAGTAAGGTTTAATAAATGGGTACACGACAGGGAGCTTAGAATCAAACTCTCTGCCCGTTAAAAGCAGGCTAAGTGGCGTCAAAAAATCATCTGCTTCAAAACCGCTTTGTTTCATCATATAGCACTCGAAGGCTTCAAAGTTCGCTATCATCGGTGCATTTTGGATGATTTCTTCTAAGGTTCGCATCTGCACACCCCATTCGCATCCAAAATTTTTAGGTGCAAAGATGGGGTAAATCTTCGCTTCAAGCTCTTTCAGCGTAGAGACCTCTTCAAGATAGAGCTTTACGAGTTTACCGATGGCGGCGTCGGCAAATCCAAAGAGGGTTGAGAGGTCTCTGTCGCCCATCTTTTCTAAGTGTTTTTTGTTGAGTAAGCGTAATTTTTCCACATCAAACATGACAACATCTTTTGAGAGATTTTCAAGCTTAAACCAAGTCATGGCTTCGGGCAGTGTAAATACCTCAGTGGGTGCGTCAGTGTAGCCTAGTAACAAGAGATAGTTGATGAT
>DYTF01000181.1 GCA_020726105.1 Sulfurovum sp.
TACTTAGTTTTATTATCATGATAATCATAGGACAAATCATCGTATCTTTAGCCCAAAAAGCCTCCAAACTACAAGAACTTGAAATGTCAAGACAGATTCAAGATGCACTGCTTAAATCACTATCTCATGAGCTTCGAACACCTCTATCCATCATCAAAGGTTGTTCTTCTGTTTTGTTGGAAAATGCTTTAAGCATCAATGAAAAAGAAAAAATGAGTTTACTTAAAACCATAGATGAGAATACCGAGGAGATGGAGCAACATATTACCAATCTTATCAACTCTGCAAAATTGAAAAATGGGCAGTTACATCTCAAAAAAGATATTTGTGATGTTGAAGAGATTATCAGTACAGCTCTTTTAAAAACCGAAAAAAATAATGTTTTTGCCTCTTTGGATATTGATGAAAATATATCACCTATATATGCCAATGCTATTTTTATCGAACAAGCGATAATAAATCTACTTGATAATGCCTTTAAATATGGAACAGATGTAAAGCTGATTGCAAAAGAGGAGATAAATGCTATCTCCATTGAAGTGATAAATAGTGGAGATATACCTTCTCAAAAAGAGATAAACGAAGCCACACAAGCTTTTGTACGACTCTCAAATTCTTATACCAAAAGAGGCTTAGGTTTAGGGCTACATGTGGTAAAATTAATCGCACAAATCCACAATGCTTCTTTACTTTTAAGTATCAAAGAAAAACATTTTTGTGCCAAACTCTCTTTTTCTAAAGTGTATTGATGAAACCTAAAATATTGATTATAGATGATGAAAAACCGATACAAAGACTTCTTGAGATAGCTCTTAGAGCCAATGGTTATCATACCATCGAAGCGTTCAATGCAAAAGAGGGATTGATACAAGTATTAACTTCCAATCCTCAATTGATTCTTTTAGATTTGGGCTTACCAGATATGAATGGAGAAGCATTTTTACACAAATTAAGAGAGTGGAGTAACCTTCCTGTCCTTATCCTCTCTTCTCATGACAACGAAGAGATGAAGATAATGCTTTTAGAAAATGGAGCAGATGATTATATTACAAAACCTTTTAGTAGTGGTGAACTTATCGCTCGTATCAAAGCTACTTTAAGAAGAGTAGAGGCACAAAATAACTCTTGTTCCATCATTGAAAGTGAAAATCTAACGCTAGATATCCATAACCATACCATACATTTAAACGAAGAGGAACTTAAATGTACTCCAAAAGAGTTTGAACTTTTAAAACTACTCATGAAACATAAAGGAAAAGTATTAACCTATAATTGGCTTTTAAAAGAAATATGGGGCGTTGGCTATCAACAAGAGATACATTATTTACGCATCTTTGTTAAACAATTACGACAAAAAATAGAACCAAATCCCTCTCGTCCATCTCGCATACGAACCGAAACAAG